>NZ_BAAAHG010000053.1:0-43028 GCF_039525155.1 Streptomyces thermoalcalitolerans
CGCCGCGGCGCGGCGGGCCGTGCACCGGGCCGCGCCCGGCCGTCCGCCCCGGCGCACCCCCCGGGGGCCGGCCGAGCAGGACGCCTCCGCCGAGCAGGGCTTCTCCCTGGTGGTCCTCGCCCCGCGGGACGACGTCGCCGTGCACGCACCCGACCCGGCGCAGACCGCTCCCCTCGTCGAGTCCGGCGTCCCCCATCTCCACGCCGGGGTGGTGGAGGGCACGGGCGTCGTGGGTCCGCTCGTCCTGCCCGGCGAGACGAGCTGCGCCGGCTGTCTGCACCTGGACCGCACGGACCGGGACCCGGCCTGGCCGCGTCTGGTGGCACAGTGGCGTTCGGGAGGACCGCGTCCGGTACGTCCCTGTGACGTATCTCTCGCCACGACGGTGGCCGCCCTGGCGGCCGGGCACGCACTGGCCTTTCTGGACGGGGAGTCGCCCTCCAGCGCGGGCACCCGCTGGGAGGTGTCCGTACCGGGTCTGCACTGGCGGGCGCGGCCGTTGCCGCCGCATCCCGCCTGCCCGTGCGGAGCGGCGGGGAAAACCGAGGGGGAACAGGCCTCAAGGGATGGGGCGGCACGCGGGACAATGTCTGGGCAAGGGCCGTCATCGACGCCCTGCCGTGTGGCAGACGCGGCGCGGCTTGCTGGGACTTGGAGGGCGCATGTCTGATCTTCCCCGGAAAGCGGTCACCCGGACCGCCAAGCTCGCCGCGCTCCCGCTCGGTTTCGCCGGGAGAGCGACCTGGGGACTCGGCAAACGGATCGTCGGCGAGTCCGCGGAACTCGTCGGCCGCGAGCTGCAGCAACGCACGGCCGAGCAGCTGTTCAAGGTGCTCGGCGAGCTCAAGGGCGGGGCGATGAAGTTCGGGCAGGCGCTGTCCGTCTTCGAGTCGGCGCTGCCCGAGGAGATCGCCGGGCCCTACCGGGCCGCGCTGACCAAGCTCCAGGAGGCCGCGCCGCCGATGCCGACCCGCACCGTGCACGCCGTGCTGGAGGAGCGGCTCGGTGCGAACTGGCGCGAGTTGTTCGAGGAGTTCGAGGACAAGCCGGCCGCGGCGGCCTCCGTCGGGCAGGTGCACCGGGCGGTGTGGCACGACGGCCGCGAGGTGGCGGTCAAGGTCCAGTACCCGGGCGCCGGCGAGGCCCTGCTGTCCGACCTGAACCAATTGAGCAGATTCGCCCGGCTGCTGGGGCCGCTGATTCCCGGCATGGACATCAAGCCGCTGATCGCCGAGCTCAAGGACCGGGTCTCCGAGGAGCTGGACTACGGCCTGGAGGCACAGGCCCAGCAGGCACACGCCGAGGAGTTCGAGGGCGACCCGGACGTCGTGGTCCCCGCGGTCGTCCATCAGCGCGAACAAGTCCTGGTCACCGAGTGGATGGACGGCATCCCGCTGTCCGAGGTGATCGCGGACGGCTCCAAGGAACAACGCGACCGCGCCGGCCAGCTGCTGGCCCGCTTCCTGTTCTCGGGCCCGGCCCGCACCGGTCTGCTGCACGCCGATCCGCATCCCGGGAACTTCCGTCTTCTGCCCGGCGGACCCGGCGGCGAGGACGACTGGCGGCTGGGTGTCCTGGACTTCGGCACCGTCGACCGGCTCCCCGGCGGGCTGCCGACGCCCATAGGCCAGTCCCTGCGCATGGCGCTGGACGGAGAGGCGGAAGCGGTCTACCGGATGCTGTGCGCGGAGGGCTTCGTCAAGGAGTCCATCGAGCTGGACCCCGACGCCGTTCTCGACTATCTGCTGCCGATCATCGAGCCGGCCCGGGTGGAGGAGTTCACCTTCACCCGTGACTGGATGCGCAGCCAGGCGGTCCGGATCGCCGACCCCCGCTCCCCCGCCTATCAGCTGGGCAAGCAGCTCAACCTGCCGCCGGCGTACCTGCTGATACACCGCGTCACGCTCAGCACGATCGGAGTGCTGTGCCAGCTGGGGGCGACCGTGCGGCTGAGGGAGGAGCTGGAGCAGTGGCTGCCGGGCTTCACCGCCGGCCCCGCCGGCCCGGACGACGGGGATGCGGAGGCCGGGCGGACGGCCGCCGAGGCCTGAGCTCGGACGGGACCTACCACCAGGCCGAGTCGAGCCGGCCCTCGATCGAGCGGAGGTTCTTCCGGGAGCAGGCGTCGCAGAAGTAGCGCCGTACGCCGCCTTCCACGGAACAGGTCCAGGTGGGCTGCGGGCCGTCGGCCGGAGTGCCGCAGCGCGAGCACTCCCAAGCGGGACGTTCCGGGCCGAAGTCGCTGTGGTCCGTCCCTTCGGAAAGATCGGAAAGACTCGTCACCCGGCGACGATACCTCCGGACCATAATGCGGCGGACGCAACGCACCGTGGGGGCCGGTCCGTTCACCACGGACCGGCCCCCACGGGCGGAGCCGACGGCCTCCCGGACGGGGAGGCCGTCACCGGGCGGTGTGCGCAGCGCGGTCGGTTACTGCATCACCGCCATGGCGAGCGCACGGCGGGCGCGCAGCGAGGCACGCTCGGCACGGCGCTGCATCCGGCGGGCGGCAGCCAGGCGCACGGCCTGGCGTTGCCGCTCCGCCTCGCGCAACCGCTCCTGCATATGCGCACGGGCCAGGGCTTCTGGGATGAGTTGCATCTCTCGGGTCCTGTTCTGGCGCGAGTCGATCGCGCCGGTGGTGGTGACGTCTTCGGTCGCGGAACCTGCGGGTTCACGGGTGGACGGCTTCATCGAGGCCTGCTTCTGGGGATCGTGCGCGAGGGGACGGTCGATCGTTCCGGGGGTGTTCATGACGTGACCGGGTTCTTGCGCGGGCGGCCACGGGGCCGCTTCCGGGCGACCACAACACCCTGGACGAACAGCTCGCCACCCCAGACACCCCAGGGCTCACGCCGCTCCTTGGCTCCGGCGAGGCAGGCCTCGATCAGCGGGCAGGTGCGGCACAGGGACTTGGCGTACTCCACGTCCGCCGGCGACTCGGCGAAGAAGACCTCCGGGTCGTAGGTACGGCACGGGACGGGTACGTCGAGCTTCTCGATGGCGTCGTCAAGCGCGGTGAGCGCGGTGAGCGCGGTCAAAGCAGGGTCCTCCGTGAGACCGGTTTTGGGGATCGTGCCGGAAGGTGGTGCGGACGGGGCGTGCGCTTCGAGTTGCACGGTTCGTCTTCCTCGTCTGGTCGGACCGGCCGGTAGGCCGGATGTCGGCTGGGTACCGCGTTCTTCACTTGTCCCGAGGCACCTTCTGCTCCGCTCTCCCCGTTCGGGGAAAACAGAAGGGCCGCGGATCCCGGATGGGGTTCCGCGGCCCTGAAGGCGCCGACCTGATCAGCGATCAGGATGGATCACTCCAGGGTTTTGGCCCACGGAAGGCCCACATCAGGTGGTGCTGCGTCGTCTGCTTCCGGTTTTCGGCACCGGTCGCCGCAAAGGCATAGGCCTGCGCCTGCGCCGCTACTGCTCCCAGTGCCTTGGTCGGTCGCTCATCGCGCTCACGGACGGAAAAACCCGCGAGAGCCGCAAAGGACGCCGGACGCACGGCACGCACGCCGGACAGACCGGTGCCCTGGTGCGAGACGCCGGGCATGCGCAGGGAGGCAATCGAGCGATCGGCCATTTTGACGCTGCTGAAGAAGCTGCTCTTGATGCTGATCACTGGACTCGCCTCCTCTCGGCGTCTGAGGGGACTGGGATGAGCCAGTCCATGTGGACGGATGCACAAGTACAACACGGAATCGCGGCCTCAGGAAGGCCACCGTTCCCGTGACCAAGAACCTATGGGGCTTGACGGGGCGCGCGCAAACTATTTTCTCGACGAGTTCGCATCAGTTCTCGCCTGTTTCTGTCACAGGCTTCTGACCTGCGCAGATGGCCAGAACATCCGCTCCGTACCGGCGCAGCTTGCGCATCCCGACCCCGGGGATGCGTGCCAGCTCGTACTCGTCGTCCGGGACGGACTCGGCGATCGCCATCAAAGTCTTGTCGGTGAAGACGCAGAAGGCGGGCTGTCCGCTGCGCCCGGCCTGCTCCGCCCGCCACTCGCGCAGCCGTTCGTACAGGCCCTCGTCCATGTCGGAGGGACAGTCCTCACAGCGCATCAGCTTCAGTTCGCCGCCGCCGGTGAGGGTGCGTCCGCAGACCCGGCACCGGGCGGGGGCGCGCCGGACGCGGCGCGGAACGGACGCCCCCATGCCCCCCACGGCTCCCACGGTCCCCGCGGCCGCTGCGGCCCCGTCGGTCGCGGTGAAGCCCCGCTCGATGCCCCCGAAGGCGCCGGGCACGCCCCGGCCCGCGGTGCCGGCCGAGCCCGGCCGCAGCCCGTCGAGAAAACGGCTCGGGCGACGGTGGGGACGACCGCCGGGCGAGCGGGACAGCGCCCAGGAGACATACAGCTGTTCACGGGCGCGGGTGACACCGACATAGAGGAGACGGCGCTCCTCCTCGATCTGTTCGTCGGTTCTGGCGTAGGTGATCGGGATCATGCCCTCGGTGATCCCGACCAGGAAGACGACGTCCCACTCCAGGCCCTTGGCGGAGTGCAGCGAGGCGAGGGTGACGCCCTGGACGGTGGGGGCGTGCTGGGTGTTCGCCCGCTCGTCGAGCTCGGTCACGAGGTCGCTCAGGGTGGCGTCCGGTCTGGCGGCGGCGAAGTCCTGGGCGAGATGGGCCAGGGCGGCCAGTGACTCCCAGCGCTCCCTGACCGCGCCGGAGCCGGCCGGCGGCTGCGGGGTCCAGCCCTCCGCGGACAGCACGGCACGCACCTGGGAGGGCAGGTCGACGGCGTCGTCGAGGAGGGAGTCGTTGCCGCCGAAGCGGGCGGCGCCGCGCAGCGCGATCACCGCCTTGCGCACCTCGGGCCGGTCGAAGAAGCGTTCCGCGCCGCGCAGCTGATAGGGCACACCGAGGTCGGCGAGCGCCTGTTCGTAGGTCTCGGACTGGGAGTTCGTCCGGAACAGGACGGCGATCCCGCTCGGCGGGACACCGGAGGCGATGAGCTCCTGGATACGGCGGGCGGCGCCCTCGGCCTCGGCGGGCTCGTCGGCGTACTCGGTGTAGACGGGGTCGGGGCCCGGGGCGCGCTGGGAGACCAGTTCCAGCCGGTGGTCGGCGGCCCGGCCGCGGGCCTGGGCGAGCAGCCCGTTGGCGAGATGGACGATCTGCGGGGTGGAACGGTAGTCACGGACCAGCTTGACGACGGTGGCCCCGGGGTGCCGTGTGCGGAAGTCGAGCAGATAGTCCGGGGTCGCCCCCGTGAACGAGTAGATCGTCTGGCTGGCGTCGCCGACCACGCACAGGTTGTCCCGCTCGCCCAGCCACAGCTCCAGCAGCCGCTGCTGGAGCGGGTTGACGTCCTGGTACTCGTCCACCACGAAGTGCTGGTACTGGGCACGGACCTGTTCCGCCACGTCGTGCCGGTCCTGCAGGATGGCGACGGTCAGCAGCAGGACGTCCTCGAAGTCGATGACGGAGCGGTCCTGCTTGAGCTCCTCGTAGACGGAGTACAGCCGGGCGATCTCGGCCGGGTCGCGGGGGGTCTCACGGCCGGCCTTCGCGGCGGCGAGGGCATAGTCGGCCGGGACGGTCTGGGTGACCTTGGCCCACTCGATCTCCGCGGTGACGTCCCGCAGCTCACCCCGGTCCAGTCGGATCCGGCAGGCGGCGGCCGCGTCCGCGACGAGCTGGATCTTGCGGTCGACGAGCCGGGGCATGACGCCGCCGATCACTTTCGGCCAGAAGTACTGCAGCTGACGCAGGGCGGCCGAGTGGAAGGTGCGGGCCTGCACACCGTGCGCGCCGAGTTGGCGCAGCCGGCCGCGCATCTCGCCGGCCGCCCGGTTGGTGAAGGTGACGGCGAGCACGCTGGAGGGCTGGTAGATCCCCGCCCGCACCCCGTAGGCGATGCGGTGGGTGATCGCACGGGTCTTGCCGGTGCCGGCACCCGCCAGGACGCACATCGGCCCGCGCAGACAGGTGGCCACCTCGCGCTGCTCCGGGTCGAGCCCGTCGAGCACCGCGTCGGCGGAGTCCGGGATCTGCGAGAAGAGCGGGGAGTGCGTTGCTGCTGTCACACAGCCATGCTGCCAGGTCGCAGGAGGCGGGCGAGCCGGTTGTCCACAGGCGAGCCTTCACAGTCACACTGATACGACAGATACGGCGGATACGACATATGCGGCGACGGACATGACAGATGTCATGCTCGTGTCGGTCCTGGATACCCCCGGCGGGAATGCCGAGCCGATGGCGTACGTTTCCCCAGTGCTGTCCCCAAGTCCTCAACCTGCTGAAGGAGCGCACGAGACATGCCGGGCACTGTGACGATGTACAGCACCACGTGGTGCGGCTACTGCCGTCGGCTGAAGAGCCAGCTGGACCGCGAGGGCATCGCCTACACCGAGGTCAACATCGAGCACGACCCGGAGTCCGCGGCCTTCGTCGAGAAGGCGAACGGCGGAAACCAGACCGTTCCCACCCTGCTGTTCGAGGACGGCACGACCCTGACGAACCCGTCGCTGGCGCAGGTCAAGCAGAAGCTCGGCATCTGACCCCGGCGCGTCTCACACATGCACGGAAGGCGGCTTCCCGAGGCCTCTCGGGAAGCCGCCTTCTCATCGTCTCATCGGTTTCCCCGGCTTTCCCCGGTTTCCCCGGCCTTCCCCGGTTTCCCGGCTCTCTCGGTTCTCCCGCCCGCTTGCCCGGCCGTCGCGCCCGCCCGTCTCGGCTCGCCCGTTCGCCCGTTCGCTCGTTCTCTTGTTCTCTTCGGCGCCCTCGCCTCAGACAGTGGTCCGTGTCGGCAGCGGCTTGCCGTACCAGATCTCGATGAGGCGGGCCGCGATGGAGATGCCGTAGGGGGGCAGGACCTCGCCGGAGTCGAAGGCCGCGCGGAGTTCCTCGCGGGAGAACCAGCGGGCCTCGTGTATCTCGTCGCCGTCGACGGTGATGCCGGTCGAGGTGGCGCGGGCCATGAAGCCCAGCATCAGGCTGGACGGGAACGGCCAGGGCTGGCTGGCGACGTACTCGACCTGGCCGATGGTGACGCCGACCTCCTCGTGGACCTCGCGGCGCACCGCCTGCTCGACGGACTCCCCGGGCTCGACGAAACCGGCGAGCGTGGAGAAGCGGCCCTCGGGCCAGTGCACCTGACGGCCGAGCAGAATGCGGTCCTCCTCGTCGGTGACAGCCATGATCACCGCGGGGTCGGTGCGCGGGTAGTGCTCGGCGCCGCAGGCCGGGCAGCGGCGGATGTGGCCGGCCGCGGCGATCACGGTGCGCTTGCCGCAGCGGGAGCAGAAGCGGTGCAGGCGCTGCCAGTTCTCCAGGGCCACCGCGTGCACCATCAGGCCCGCGTCACGCGGGGACAGCAGCAGGCCGGCCTCGCGCAGGCCGGCCGGGCGGGCGGACTGGTCCATGCGGCCGGGCAGGGAGTCCTTCTGCAGGGCGAAATAGCTGACGCCGTCCTTGTCGGTGCCCAGGAAGTAGCGGTGTGCCTCGGTGGGAGGGGCCTCGAAGGTGGGGGTCGTGACGAGTACGGTCCGGCCGTCGGGCGTCTCGTCGATCAGGACCTGGCCGCCGGAGACCACGAAGCAGCGCGTCGAGGGGTGGCTCCACGCGGCGGCCAGCCAGGCCTCGTCGAACCGGTGGTGGGCGGCCCGGTCGATGCCGCTGGGCGCGGTGAGCGAGATGGGTCGGTCGGCGGTGTGATCGGTCCAGGTGGTCACGAGTGCTTCCCATTCCCCCGGTGCAACGGTTGTTTCGGCTGTGGTTCAGCAGGGCGCGCGACAGGAGACGTCCGCGTGCGGCGGGGCCTGAGGCTGCGCGGCGGCCTTTCCAGTGTGCTCCTGGTCCGAGGCCGCCCCTGCCGGCGGTCGCCCGTCAGGGCGCGCCACGCCAGTGCTCCGCGAGGTCGTCCCACAGGTACGCGCTGGTCTCCACGCCCTTGAACAGAAGGTCGAGCTCGACCTTCTCGTTCGGCGCGTGCCAGCCGTCGGACGGGATGGAGATGCCCAGGAAGAGCACGGGCGCGCCGAGCACCTCCTGAAGGTCGGCGGCCGGACCCGAGCCGCCCTCGCGTGTGAAGCGGACGGGGGTGCCGAAGGCCCGGCTCATGGCGCGGACCACGGACTGCAGGGCCGGGTGGTCCAGCGGAGTCAGGCACGGACGCGTGGCCGCGCCGAAGGTGATCTCGGACCGGATCCCCGCGGGCACCTGCTCGGCGGCCCAGGCGCGCACGGCCTTCTCCACATGGCCGGGGTCCTGGCCGGCGACCAGGCGGAACGACAGCTTGACCACCGCGTCGGCCGGGATGATCGTCTTGCTGCCGGGGCCCTGGTAGCCGCCGCCGATGCCGTTGACCTCGGCGGTGGGGCGGGCCCAGATGCGCTCCAGGGTGGTGTACCCGGCCTCGCCGTGGGTGGCGTAGGACTTGGCCGTGCGCAGCCACTGCTCCTCGTCGAAGGGAAGCTCGGCGAAGAGTTCGCGCTCGCGGTCGGTGAGCTCCACGACGCCGTCGTAGAAGCCGGGGATCGCCACGCGCGCGTGCTCGTCGTGCAGGGCGGCGACCAGGCGGGCGGCGGCGGTCGCCGGGTTGGGCACCGCGCCGCCGAAGGAGCCGGAGTGGATGTCCTGGTCGGGCCCGGACAACCGGATCTCGCACTCGGCGAGCCCCCGCATCCCGGTGCACACCGTGGGCGTGTCCGCGGACCACATGCCGGTGTCGGAGACGATCACGGCGTCGGCGGCCAGGCGGTCCGCACGGCTCTCGACGAGCGCCCTGAAGTGCGGGGAGCCGGACTCCTCCTCGCCCTCGATCAGGAGTTTGAGGTGGACCGCCGGGGCGGTGCGGCCGGTGGCGGCGAGGTGGGCGCGGACGCCGAGTGTGTGGAAGAACACCTGGCCCTTGTCGTCGGCCGCCCCGCGCGCGTAGAGGCGGCCCTCGCGGACGACGGGCTCGAAGGGCTCGCTGTCCCAGCCGTCCTCACGGGCGGCGGGCTGGACGTCGTGGTGTCCGTAGACGAGGACCGTCGGGGCGTCGGGGTCGTCGGAGCGCCACTCGGCGAAGACGGCCGGGGCGCCCGGGGTCTGCCAGATCTCGACGGTGGTGAACCCGGTCTCCCGCAGTGCGCCGGCGAGCCAGTCGGCACTGCGGCGTACATCGGACGCGTGCTCGGGCTGGGCCGACACGGAGGGGATGCGCAGCCACTCGACGAGGTCGTCGAGGAAGGCGGCGCGGTGCTGTGCGATGTACGTACGGACGGCGCTGTCCGGGGTCTGGCTCATGCGTCCGAGCCTATCGGCCCGCGACGGCATCCCGTTCGGGCGGTTCGTCACCTTGTGGGCCGGGCCTCGGCTCCTGGAGCAGCAGCCTCTCCAGCTCCGCCCGGCCGGGCAGGTCGTCGTGCCGTACGACCTCACCGGTGCGTACGTACACGAACGCGGCGGTGACGCGCTCCAGGGGGATGCCGTGCTGCTCGGCCCAGGCCAGCCGGTACACCGCGAGCTGGAGCGGGTCGGCGGTGGGAGAGCGGTTCGTCTTCCAGTCCACGATCTCGTACGTCGCCGTGTCCCCGTCGCCCTCCTTGTAGACGGCGTCGATACGGCCCCGGACGACACGGCCGGCGAGGGCGAGCTGGAAGGGCGCCTCGACGCGGTGGGGCGTGCGATGTGCGTACTCGGTGCGCTCGAAGGCCGCCTTGAGGGCTTCCAGGTCGCGTTCGTCGTCGATCTCGGCGTCGCCGCCGGGCAGTTCCTCGGGCTCCAGCATGGGCAGCGTCAGCTCTTCGAAGCGGGATTCGACCCAGGCGTGGAAGCGGGTGCCACGGCGCGCGGCGGGTTGCGGGGGGCGCGGCATGGGGCGTGCGAGTTCCCGCGCGAACCCGTCGGGGTCGGACGCCAGGTGCAGCAGCTGCGACGCGGTCAGAGTCGTCGGCAGGGGGACGTCGGTGACGTTCTGCCGGGTGTGCCGGAGCTCCGCGGTGAGCGCGTCGAGGTCGCGGTCCCAGGAGGCGACGAGGCGGGCCTCCTCCGGGGTGAGGGGCTCGGACTCGACGGTGCGTTCACCGGTGCGTTCACCGGGGTGAGGGCGTCCGGCCGGCGGGGCGGAGTGCGGTTCGGGCGCGGTGGCCTGGTGCGGGACCGCCGGGCGGTCGCTGCTCCAGGAGTCCCAGTCGCCGAGGTCCTCCTCGACAGGGGCGTCCTCCTCGAAAGGTGCGAAGGGCTCGAAGGGGATGTCCTCGTCGTGGGGCGGTGCGTCGTCCTCCGGGGGCGGGGGCCATTCGGGGTCGTCAGGGGTGTCCGGACGGTGGACGGCCGTCGGGTGGTGGTCCGGGTCGCCGGCGAGCTTCTCCAGGTGGTCCAGGACGATCGCGGCGGCCTCGCGGCGGCGGGCCAGGGCGGCCTCGTCCAGGGGCAGGGGCCACGCCTGGCCGACGGTGGCCCGGTGCAGGGCCGGGTTCTCCTCGTCCGGTCCGGGCGCCTCCGCCCAGACCTCGATCTCGCCCCCTCCGGCGACGCAGTGGTCGTGAAGGGCCTGCAGGAAGGGGGACGGGCCGCGCGGCTTCTTCTGGCGGGGGCCCCACCAGTGGCCGGAGCCCAGCAGCAGGGAGCGGGGGCGGGTGAAGGTGACGTAGCCGAGGCGCAGCTCCTCGGTGTACTGGTGGTCCTTCATGGCCTCGTGGAAGGCCTTCATCCCCCGCGTGTCCCAGCTGCCGACGTCGGGGAGGGTGCCGGCGTCGCCGCGCAGGGCGTGCGGCAGGACCCTGCTCTGGCTGGTCCACTTCTCGCGGCCCTGCGCGCTGGGGAAGGTGCCGGCGACCAGGCCGGGGACGGCGACCACGTCCCACTCCAGGCCCTTGGACTTGTGCGCGGTGAGCACCTTGACGGTGTTCTCGCCGCCGGGCAGCGCGTTGTCGAGGCCCTTCTCGTACTGGGCGGCGGTGCGCAGGAAGCCGAGGAAGGCCAGCAGCGACGCCTCGCTCTCGTTGGCGGCGAAGGAGGCGGCGATGTCCAGGAAGTTGGACAGGGTCTCGCGGCGGCGGGCGGCCAGCGCGTGCGGGGAGGCCGACAGCTCCACGTCCAGGCCGGTGACGGCGAGGATGCGGTGCAGGACGTCCATGAGCGGGTCGGCCAGGGAGCGGCGCAGGTCGCGCAGCTCGGCGGCGAGCCGGGCGAACCGCACCCGTGCCTCCGGGGAGAACGGCAGCCCGTCGTCGTCCCCGCCTCCGTGCAGGGGGGTTTCGAGGAAGGTGTCGAGGGCGTCCGCGAGCGAGATCGTCTCGGCCGGGTCGACGCCCTCGACGGCCCCGGCGAGCCGGCTGTCGGGGTCGTCGCCGGCGTCCGCGCGGGTGTGGGCGACGAGCAGTCTCGCCCTGCGGCCGAGAAGCGCGAGGTCGCGCGGGCCGATGCGCCAGCGCGGTCCGGTCAGCAGCCGCACCAGGGAGGCGTTGGCGCCGGGATCCTGCAGGACCTCGCAGACGGCGACCAGGTCGGCGACCTCGGGCAGGTGCAGCAGCCCGGACAGGCCGACGACCTCGACCGGGATGTCACGGGCGACCAGGGCGCCCTGGATCTCGGCGAAGTCGTTGGCCGTACGGCACAGGACGGCGATCTCGCCCGGTTCCTTCCCCGTCCGCACCAGGTGGGCGATGGAGTCGGCGATCCACTCGATCTCCTCGGCGTGGGTGGGCAGCAGCGCGCAGCGCACCAGGCCGTCGCGCTCGGCGCCGGGGGCGGGGCGCAGGGCCTCCACTCCCGCGTGCATGGCGCGCAGGGGCGCGGCGAGGCCGTTGGCGAGGTCGAGGAGGCGTCCGCCGCTGCGGCGGTTCTCGCTGAGGGCCTGGCGGACAGCGGGACGGCCGTCGGCGCGGGGGAAGTGCTCGGGGAAGTCGTCGAGGTTGGCGACGGAGGCGCCGCGCCAGCCGTAGATGGCCTGGCAGGGGTCGCCGACGGCGGTCACGGGGTGGCCCGTGCCGTTGCCGAAGAGGCCGGCCAGCAGGACGCGCTGGGCGACCGAGGTGTCCTGGTACTCGTCGAGGAGGACCACCCGGAACTCCTCGCGCAGGATGCGGCCCACTTCGGGCAGCCGGGCGAGCCGTGCGGCCAGGGCGATCTGGTCGCCGAAGTCGAGCAGGTCGCGCTCGCGCTTGGCGGCCCGGTAGCGGAGGACCAGGTCGGCCAGTTCACGGCGGGCGGCGGCCGTCTCGGGGACCTTGCGCAGGTCGGCGTTGGTGAGTCTGACGCCCTCCAGGGTGTGCAGCAGTCCGGTGTCCCACGCGCGCAGCTCCTCGGGGCTCACGAGGTGTTCGGAGAGCTCGGCGTCGAGGGCGAGGAGGTCACCGACCAGGTCCGGGAAGGAGCGGGTCAGCGCCGGGTACGGGCCGGGGGCCTCGCGCAGGACGCGTGCGGCGAGCTGGTAGCGGGTGGCGTCGGCGAGGAGCCGGGTGGTGGGTTCGAGACCGATGCGCAGTCCGTGGTCGGTCAGGAGACGGCCGGCGAAGGCGTGGTAGGTGGAGATCACCGGTTCGCCCGGAGGGTTGTCCGGGTCGATGACGTCGGGGTCGGTGACACCGGCCTTGACCAGCGCCTTGCGGACGCGGTCGGCGAGCTCGCCGGCGGCCTTGTTGGTGAAGGTCAGGCCCAGGACCTGTTCGGGGGCGACCTGTCCGGTGCCGACCAGCCACACCACGCGGGCCGCCATCACGGTGGTCTTGCCGGATCCGGCGCCGGCCACGATCACCTGCGGAGCGAGCGGCGCGGTGATGCAGGCCGTCTGCTCCGGGGTGAACGGAATCCCGAGGAGCTCCTTGAGCTGCTCGGGATCGGTGATACGGGCGGGCACTCACCAGAGGCTAGCGGCGGACACGGACAGCGCGGGCCACGGCATCCTCCGGATCGGCGAGAACGCGGGTCGGTACCGGCTGGTGCCGTTCGTCACGCAGGCCGCACGGCGGCCCGCCCGACGGCTCACTCGACGGCTCACTCGACGACGTGGCGTCCCTCCGGCCGTGCGCTGCACGACGCGCGGAACGCGCAGTGCGCGCAGTGCTGCCCGGCCGTCGGCGTGAACCGCTCGTCGAGGACCTTTCCGGCGGCGGTGGCCAGCAGCTCACCGATCCACTCCCCCTCCAGCGGCCCCTGGGTCTGCACCTTGGGCAGGCCGTCGCCGCCGTCCCGTTTGGCCGCCCCCTGGCGCAGCTGGACGAGTTCGGCGCCGCCCGGCTCGGGGCGTGTGCCGCCGAAGATCCCGTCGACGGCGCCCTCGCGGACGGCGAGCTGGTAGACGGCCAGCTGCGGATGGCGGGCCACCTCCGCCGCGCTGGGGGCCTGCTTGCCGGTCTTGAAGTCGACGACATAGGCGCGCCCCGCGCCGTCGGTCTCCACACGGTCCATGGAGCCGCGGATGCGCACCTGGTGGTCGCCCGCCTCCAGGGTCACGTCGAAGGCGTGCTCGCCGGCCACGGGCGTGCGGCCGGAGCGGTCCAGGACATGCCATCTCAGGAAGCGTTCGAGTGCCACGCGCGCGTTCTCCTTCTCCTGCTCCGACTTCCACGGCGCGTCGAAGGCGAGCGCGTTCCACACCGTCTCCAGGCGTTCCATGAGGACCTCGAGGTCGGCGGGGGTGCGTCCGGAGGCGACCTCGTCGGCGAGCACGTGCACCACGTTGCCGAAGCCCTGGGCGGCGCTCGCGGGAGGGTCCGCCCTGACCTCGCGGCTGAGGAACCACTGCAGGGCGCAGGTGTTGGCGAGCTGGTCGAGGGCGCTGCCGGACAGGACGACGGGCTGGTCGCGGTTGCGCAGCGGCACCTTGTTCTCGGTCTGGTCGGCCATGCCCCACCAGCGGTAGGGATGGGCCGAGGGCACCAGGGGGCGGCCCTCGTCGTCGGCGAGCGCGGCGAGCCGGGCCAGCCGGTGCGCGGCGGCCCGTCTCAGGGCGGTGGAGGCGCGCGGGTCGACGGTCGTGGCGCGCAGTTCGGCGACCAGTGCCGCCACGGACAGCGGGCGGCGCGGACGGCCGGTGACGTCCTTGGGTTCGACTCCGAGTTCGGCGAGGAAGCGGGAGGGCTGGTCGCCGTCGTCCGAGGGTGCCTTCACCGCGGTCACGACGAGACGTTCACGCGCGCGCGTGGCGGCGACGTAGAACAGGCGGCGTTCCTCCGCCAGCAGTGCCCCCGGGGTGAGCGGCGGGGCGAGTCCGTCGCGGCCGATGCGGTCCGCCTCCAGCAGGGAGCCGCGGCGCCGCAGGTCCGGCCACAGTCCCTCCTGGACGCCGGCGATCACGACCAGGCGCCACTGCAGGCCCTTGGCGCGGTGCGCCGTCATCAGGCGCACCGCGTCGGGGCGTACGGCGCGCCGTGTGAGCGTGTCGGCGGCTATGTCCTCGGCCTCGATCTCCTCCAGGAAGTTCAGGGCGCCCAGGCCTCCGGTGCGCTCCTCGGCGCGGGCGGCGGTCGCGAACAGCGCGCACACGGCGTCCAGGTCACGGTCGGCGTTGCGTCCCGCGGCGCCGCCGCGCCGGGCGGCCCGCTCCAGACGGGCGGGCCACGGGGTGCCCTCCCACAGGTCCCACAGCGCCTCCTCGGCCGTACCGCCGCTCGCCAGGCGCTCGCGGGCCTTTCTGAGCAGTGCGCCGAGGCGCTGGGCGCCACGCGCGTACGTGGGGTCGTGCGCGACCAGGCGTTCGGGTTCGGCCAGGGCCCGGGCGAGCAGTTCGTCCGAGGGCGGGGGCAGGGGGTTGCCGGCGGCGCGTTCCTCCTCGCGCAGCGCACGGCCCAGGCGGCGCAGGTCGGCGGCGTCCATGCCGGCCAGCGGTGAGGTGAGGAGGGTGAGCGCGGTCTCGGTGTCCAGCCAGCAGGCGTCCGCCTCGGACTGCTCCTCCGACTGCTCCTCGGCCCGCCCCTCGGCCCCTTCCCCGGGCTGCTCTGCGGACCGCTCCCCGAGGCGCCCTCGCGGTTCCTCGCCGGCCGCCTTCGCCGCGCCGCGCCGCGCCGCTTCCGCGGTCGCCACCGCCCGCAGCGCCGTCAGCAGGGGTGCCACCGCCGGTTCGTGACGCAGCGGTACGTCGTCCCCGTCGACGTCCAGGGGCACCCCGGCGGCCGTCAGGGCACGGCGGAGGACCGGGATGGTGCGCGCGCCGGCGCGGACCAGGACGGCCATCTCGCTCCAGGGGACCCCGTCCTCCAGGTGGGCCCGGCGCAGGATGTCGGCGATGTTGTCCACCTCGGTGCCCGGTGTCGGGTACGTGCAGACCTCGACACGGCCGCCGGCGTGCACCGGGACCGGCTCGCGGTGGGCGCGGACCTGGTCGGCGGGGAGGCGGGTGAGCGGCATCCGCCGGGTCAGCAGACGGGTCGCGGCGAGCAGCGCGGCGCCGGAGCGGTAGGAGGTGCGCAGAACCTGTATGGGGGCCGGGCTGCCGTCCGCGCACGGGAAGGTCCGCGGGAACTCGAGGATGCCGTTCACGTCCGCGCCCCGGAAGGCGTAGATCGACTGGTCGGGGTCGCCGAAGGCGAGCAGGGTGCGGCCGTCCCCGGCGAGCGCGCGCAGCAGCCGTACCTGGGCCGGGTCGGTGTCCTGGTACTCGTCGACGTAGACCGCGTCGTACCGCGCGGCGAGCTGCTCGGCGACCTCGGGGCGGCGGGCGAGGAGCACCGCGCGGTGGACGAGTTCGGCGTAGTCGAGGACGCCCCGCAGGTCGAGGACGTCGAGGTACTCGGCGAGGAAGGCGGCCGCCGCCTGCCAGTCGGGGCGGCCGATGCGGCGCGCGAAGGCCGCCAGGTTCCCGGGGCCGAGGCCCAGTTCGCGGCTGCGGGCGAGGACCGCGCGGACCTCGTCGGCGAAGCCGCGGGTGGTCAGGCAGGCGCGCAGTTCGTCCGGCCAGCGCACCGTGCCCAGCCCCAGGCGCTCCAGGTCGATCTGACCCGCCAGGAGCTCACGGACGGTCACGTCCTGCTCGGGCCCGGACAGCAGCCGCAGCGGCTCGGCGAACAGGTCGCTGTCCTGGTGGGCGCGGACCAGGGCGTAGCAGAACGAGTGGAAGGTGGTCGCCTGCGGGGCGCGGGCCGCTCCGGTGCGCAGCGCCATGCGGTCGCGCAGGTCGACGGCGGCCTTGCGGCTGAACGTCAGCACCAGGATCCGTTCGGGGTCCCCGCCGCGGGCGATCCGCGCGGCCACGGACTCCACCAGGGTGGTGGTCTTGCCGGTGCCCGGACCTGCGAGAACGAGCAACGGTCCGGTCTCGTGGTCAACCACGGCACGCTGCGCGGCGTCCAGAAGAGGGGGGTCCGGTCTGAGAGGCGGGGTACGCACCAGTCGGTAGGCGCCGCGGTTCTCCTGGCGCGCCTGGGGGTGCGGCAGGCGTCTGGTGGAGGAAGAGGAGCTCACGTGGTTCGCCGGTCCTGGTGGGTGTGCTGGGGTCTGTCACGGCCGACGCGCGGCACCGTCGTCGCGGGGACGCGCGGGCCGACGGAGGGAGCGGTGGCCGCGGGGTGAGGAGGACGCACGCAGCCGGCGCCGCACCGAGGGCGGGCGGGGAGGCAGGGCCTCCCCCTCTTCCCGGGACCCTCCCTGTGCGCAGCCGTCACGTGTGTCCCTCGGTTCACGAACGTACGACATCGCGTACACGTGTCCCGATTCACCCGTACGGACCACGGGATCCTCGCGGATCCCTCGAATGGCGGAAGCTGTCAGGTGTGACCCTGTGCATGTTCACCGCCGTCCCACCGGGCCCGCCGCATGTCGAGGCGCGGCAGATGCCCCTCGGCCGCTCTGCCCGCCTCCTTCAGGGGCGTGCCCTCGGCGCGGTAGTGGGCGAGAGCACGCAGCTCGTGGCCCGGGAGCAGAACGCCGTCCGCGCGGACGACCCGCCACCACGCGACGGCTCCGCCGTAGAGGGCCATCACCCGGCCCACCTGGCGGGGGCCGCCCTCCTGGAGCCATTCGGCGACGTCCCCGTAGGTCATGACGCGCCCCGGCGGTATCAGGTCGACGACCTCGAGAACCCGCTCGGCGTACTCGGGCAGTGCGTCGGCATGGCCGGGGCGTTCCGGACGACCGTCGTGCGGAGGGCTCGCTGTGCTCATCCGCCTCATCCTGCCCCATCCCACCGACAGCAAGAGGTGTCCGGACACGGGGCCGTGCCCTCGCTCCTGGGCGGCACTTCCGGCAGACTGTGCGCCCCGCACATGCACCCTGCCGCCTCCGTGTGTCGGTGGGACATGCCACCATCGTGCGGGCGGTGACCGGTGATACGAGACCAAGAAGAGATCATGAAGCAGCAGGGTGTGCACCCCGACGGCGCGGAGGGCACCTCTGGGGCTTCGTCGCGCCCGGGCACCGGGGACACGGACGGTCCGAAGGCGGGAACACCCCAGAAGACACAGAAGACGGACAAGACGGACCAGACGAAGACGGACAAGACAGGGAAGGCGGAGAAGGCGGACAGGAAGCCCCCCGAGGACAGGGACGTGGCCCACATCGACGAACTGGAGGGCGACGAACCGCTGCTCCCCGCGCGCGTGCACCGCCCCCCGGACCTGATGCGGCTGCTGGTGGGCGCGCTCGCCATCGTGGTGCTGCTGGCGATCGCCGCGTTCGCGCACGGCACCACCTCGGGTCTCGAACAGGACATCAACAAGGGCACCGGTCAGGCACCCGACCTGCTGATCAAGATCGCCGGGTTGGCGTCCAGCATCGCGATCCTGCTGGTTCCGGTCGCGTTCGCGATCGAACGGCTGATCAAACGGGACGGACTGCGGATCGCCGACGGCGTGCTCGCGGCGGTCCTCGCCCATGGAGTGACGCTCGCCACCGACCTGTGGGTCGCCGAGAGCGCCCCGAGCTCCATCCAGGAGGCGCTCACCCAGCCCTCCCCCGGCGACCTGCACTCGCTGACCGATCCGGTGCACGGCTATCTCGCCCCTGTCATCGCATACATGACAGCCGTGGGCATGTCCCGGAGGCCGCGCTGGCGTGCGGTGCTGTGGATCGTGCTGCTGCTCGACGCCTTCTCGATGCTGGTCACCGGCTACACCACACCGTTCTCGATCATCCTCACGGTGCTGATCGGCTGGACCATCGCCTACGGCACCCTGTACGCGGTCGGTTCGCCGAACGTCCGTCCCACGGGGCGGACCCTGGTGGCGGGGCTGCGGACCGTCGGATTCCATCCGGTGAGCGCGGCCCGCGTGGACGTGGCGGACGCCGACAACGGCGACCGCGGCCGGCGCTACTTCGTCACCCTGAAGGACGGCCCCCCGCTGGACGTCACGGTCGTCGACCGCGAGCAGCAGGCGCAGGGCTTCTTCTACCGTCTGTGGCGCAACCTCACGCTGCGCGGTTTCACCACCCGCAGCAGTCTGCAGTCGCTGCGCCAGGCCCTGGAGCAGGAGGCACTGCTCGCCTACGCGGCCATCGCGGCCGGCGCCAACGCACCCAAGCTGATCGCGACCTCCGAGCTGGGCCCCGACGCCGTGATGCTCGTCTACGAGCACATCGACGGGCGTACGCTCGACTCACTGGCGGACGAGGAGATCACCGACGCCTTGCTGCGCCACACCTGGCAGCAGGTGCGGGCGCTGCAGTCCCGGCGCATCGCGCACGGCAGGCTGGCCGGTGACGCGATTCTGGTGGATCGTTCCGGCAGGGTCTTCCTCACCGATCTGCGCGGCGGCGAGATCGCGGCCGGTGATCTGCTGCTGCGCATGGACATCGCCCAGCTGCTGACGACGCTCGGCCTGAGGGTGGGCGCGGAGCGCGCCGTGGCCTCCGCGGTCGGCGTCCTCGGGCCCGACGCGGTCGCCGACTGCCTGCCCATGCTGCAGCCCATCGCGCTGACGCGCTCCACGCGCGCGACCCTGCGCCGGCTGGCCCGGGAGCGGGCGCAGCGGGAGCGGGAGGCCGTCCTGGAGGCGTCCCGGCAGAGCAGGCAGGCCCGGCTGGAGCAGTCCGCCGCGGAGGCCGGTCCCGCCGGTCGCGGGACGTGGGAGAAGCCCGATCGGCCCGACCGGAAGGACAGCAGGAAGGACAGCAGGAAGGACAAGAGGACCGAGCGTGCGGAGGCGCGGGCGGAGAAGCGGGCCATCGACGAGGCCCTGGAGGAGGCCCGCGAGGACGATCTGCTCACCCAGATCCGCCACCAGGTGCTGCGGATCAGGCCGCAGGCGCCGGTCGAGCCCGCCCGGCTGGAACGGGTACGGCCACGCACCCTGATCAGTTTCATCGCGGGTGCCATCGGTGCGTACTACCTGCTGTCGCAGCTCACCCACATCGAGTTCGGCACGCTCTTCGCCAACGCCCAGTGGGGCTGGGTGGCGGCGGCGGTGCTGTTCTCGGCGCTCAGCTATGTCGCGGCGGCCATGGCGCTGCTGGGCTTCGTGCCCGAACGGGTGCCGTTCGTGCGGACCGTGGCCGCGCAGGTCGCCGGGTCGTTCGTGAAGATCGTGGCACCGGCCGCGGTCGGCGGGGTGGCCCTCAACACACGCTTCCTGCAGCGCGCGGGCGTGCGCCCCGGGCTGGCGGTGGCCAGTGTCGGTGCCTCGCAGCTGTTCGGCCTGGGCTGCCACATCCTGCTGCTGCTGGCCTTCGGCTATCTGACCGGAACCGAGAAGACGCCGTCGCTGTCGCCGTCCCGGACGGTCATCGCGGGACTGCTGACGGTCGCGGTGCTCGTGCTGGTGGTCACGTCGGTGCCGTTCCTGCGGAAGTTCGTCGTCACGCGCGTGCGTTCCCTGTTCGCGGGTGTCGTGCCGCGCATGCTGGACGTGCTGCAGCGGCCGCAGAAGCTCGTCACCGGCATCGGCGGCATGCTGCTGCTGACCTTCTGCTTCGTGATGTGTCTGGACGCCTCGATCCGGGCGTTCGGCGACGAGTCGGTCTCGATCAGCATCGCCGGCGTCGCCGTCGTCTTCCTCGCCGGCAACGCGCTCGGCTCGGCCGCCCCCACGCCGGGCGGTGTGGGCGCGGTCGAGGCGACCCTCACGGTCGGTCTGATCGCCGTGGGTCTGCCCAAGGAGGTGGCCGCACCGGCGGTGCTGCTGTTCCGTCTGCTGACTCTGTGGCTGCCGGTCCTGCCCGGCTGGCTGGCCTTCAACCACCTGACGCGCAAGGACGCCCTGTAGGAACCGCTCTTCAGGACCACACCGCCTCCCCCGAACGGCCCCCGGCCCGCGCGCGGACCGGACAACGGCGCGAGGATGAGACCATGCGGAATCCCCGCGGACCGCGCGCCGCCTCCCTGACCGTGACCGCTGCCCTGCTGACCGCCCTGGTGACGGGCTGCGGCGGTGCGACGGGTGCGGACGCCGCGGGCGGGGGCACGACGGGCGGGAACCTGGCCGCCCAGAAGCTGACCTGGAAGGACTGCCCGGCACCGTCCGCGTCCGAGGGCGGTGCGACGCCCTCCCCGCCGCCGAACGGCGGCACATGGCAGTGCGCCACCATGAAGGCACCGCTGGACTGGAGCAAGCCCGACGGCGACACGATCGACATCGCGCTGGTCCGGGCGAAGGCGACCGGGCCCGGCAAGCGGATCGGTTCACTGATCTTCAACTTCGGCGGACCGGGCGGCTCCGGCACCGACACCCTGCCGCTGATCGCCCAGGACTACGCCAAGCTCGCCACCCGCTACGACCTGGTGAGCTTCGATCCGCGCGGGGTGGGCCGCAGCACGGCCGTGAAGTGCGAGAGCGACGCCTGGCTCGACCGGTACTTCCAGCAGGACGCCACCCCGGACGACGCCGCCGAGCGCACCACGTTCCTGAACAGCACCAAGCGGTTCAACGCCGCCTGCGAGAAGAACTCCGGGAAGCTCCTCCCCCATCTGCGCACCACCGACGCGGCCCGCGACCTGGACCTGATGCGCCAGGTCCTCGGCGACTCCAGGCTGCACTACTTCGGGCTCTCCTACGGCACCGAGCTCGGCGGGGTGTACGCCCACCTGTTCCCCCGGCACGTGGGCCGCGCCGTCTTCGACGCGGTCGTCGACCCCACACAGAGCCCCGAGCAGGTTTCGCTCAGCCAGGCCAAGGGCTTCCAGACGGCCCTGGACAACTTCGCGAAGGACTGCGTGTCGAAGGGCGCCGCCCAGTGCCCGATCGGCAGCAGCGTGCAGGACATCCAGAAGCGCATCGCCGCCCTGCTCGAAAAACTCGACAGCAATCCGATCCCCGGCATCTTCCCGCGCCGGCTGACCCAGAGCGCCGCGACCACCGGCATCGCCCAGGCCCTGTACTCCAAGGAGCTGTGGCCCGCCCTCACCGAGGGACTGCACCAGGCGTACGCCGGCAACGGCCAGATCCTCATGCTGCTGGCGGACGCCATGCACGGCCGTGACGAGAACGGCACGTACGACAGCCTCGTCGCCGCGAACACCGCCATCAACTGCGCCGACCAGAAGCAGCGGTACACCCCCGCCGACGTGGAGCGGACACTGCCCGCGTTCCGGGCCGCCTCTCCGCTGTTCGGCGACTTCCTGGCCTGGGGGAACCTCAGCTGCGTCGGCTGGGCGGTGCCCGGCGCGGCCGACCGCACCGAGGTGAGCGCCCCCGGCTCGGCACCGATCCTGCTGATCGGCAACACCGGCGACCCGGCGACCCCCTACGAGGGCGCACGGAGGATGGCCGACGAACTCGGCAAGGGCGTCGGTGTGCTGCTCACCTGGAAGGGCCAGGGCCACGGCGCGTACAGCAGCAAGGACCCCTGCGTCCAGAACGCGGTGAACAGCTACCTCCTCGACGGGAAACTGCCCGCGAACGGGACGGTCTGCGCCTGACGGAACGGTCCGGCGCCCAAAGTCCGTCCCGGAGCCCGTCCCCGGGGTCCGTACGAGCGGCCACGGCCCCGCACCGCCCGACGAGGGACGAAAGACCCGATTCCGCACGGATGCGGCAGGCCGGAAGGTTGTCCACAGGCCCGCACGGGGTGCGGCGGGATCCGCCTACCATGACGTGACCGCTCCCGCGGCCGATCCGCGGGAGCCCGTGAGGGGGGAGCACGTGTCACGTCTGACGCAGTGGGCGGCCGCGCTGGCCGCCGCGGTGCTGCTGGCCGGATGCAGCGGGGGACCGTCCGACACCGGCCGGGACGAGGGAAAGGGCCGGTCCGCCCCGGCGCCGGTCCCGTCGGCCGCGACGCCGGCATCCGAGCTGCCCTCCTCGCTCACCTCCCAACGGCTCGCCTGGGGCCGCTGCAAGGCCACCGCCGGCTCCCCCGCACCGGACGGCGACTGGCAGTGCGCGACGCTCAAGGCGCCCCTGGACTGGTCCCGGCCGGACGGGGAGACCATCGACCTCGCTCTCATCCGCGCCAGAGCCACCGGCAAGCGCATCGGCTCGCTGCTGTTCAACTTCGGCGGGCCGGGCGGCTCCGGCGTGGACACGTTGCCGTCGTACGGCCCCGTGCTCGGCACCCTGCGGCAGCGCTACGACCTGGTGAGCTGGGACCCGCGCGGGGTGAGCCGGAGCGAGGGCATCCGCTGCCGCAGCGACCGGCGGATCCAGGCCGCCGAGGCGATCGACACGACACCGGACACCCCGGCCGAGGAGCGGGCCTACTTCCGGGACGCGGCCGACTTCGGCCAGGGCTGCAAGAAGGCCGCGGGCAAGCTCCTCGCGCACGTCTCCACGACCGACACCGCCCGGGACCTGGACCTGATGCGCCAGGTCCTCGGCGACTCCAGGCTGCACTACGTCGGTTTCTCCTACGGCACCGAGCTCGGCGGGGTGTACGCCCACCTGTTCCCCCGGCGCGTGGGACGCATGGTCCTGGACGCGGTGGTCGACCCGACCGCGGACTCGGTGGGCCATGCGCGGAACCAGGCCCGAGGCTTCCAGCGGGCGCTGAACGGCTACCTGAAGTCGACCGGACAGGATCCCGAGCAGGGCTCACGCAAGATCGCCGACCTGTTGGAGCGCCTCGACGCGAAGCCGCTGCCCGCCTCCTCCGGGCGGAAGCTGACGCAGACACTGGCGCTCACCGGCATCGCCCTGGCGCTCTACAGCGAGAGCAGCTGGCCGGCCCTGACCCTCGCCCTGTCGGCGGCGGAGCGGGGAGACGGATCCGCACTGCTGGCCCTCGCCGACATCTACAACGAACGGGACAAGTCGGGCCGTTACGGCACGACGACCCACTCGCAACGGGCCATATCGTGCCTGGACGCCAAGCAGCGGCCGACCCTGGAGCAGGCGCGGAAGCTGCTGCCCGAGTTCGAGAAGATCTCACCCGTGTTCGGCTCCTCCATGGCCTGGGACACGGCCGGCTGGTGCCACGCCTGGCCGGTGCCCGGCCAGTACGACACACCCCGGGTCAGCGCACCGGGTGCGGCACCGATCCTGCTGGTCGGCAACACCGGCGACCCGGCGACCCCCTACGAGGGCGCACGGAGGATGGCCGACGAACTCGGCAAGGGCGTCGGTGTGCTGCTCACCTGGAAGGGCCAGGGCCACGGGGCCTACGGCAGCGGCAGCGACTGCGTGGACTCGACGGTGAACGCGTACCTGCTGCGCGGCACGGTGCCGAAGGACGGCAAGGTCTGCTCATGACGACGGCGGGGTCCGCCTGCGGTGCTCCCTCCGCTGCTCGGAGCTTTCCCCAGATGTGCACCACTCGGTGACCGTCGAGCACGTGGGCGAAGTCGTCCAGGAACCGAGACGCGAACTCGGGCCAGTTCCAGAACTCGAAGCCGAGGCAGGCGAACGCGAAGCAGCCGTCGGCCCGCTTCCAGGCACGGAGGCCGGAGGCCGACGCGCAGCGCGGACATGTGACGGCCGCTTCCCCGGTCGCGTTCCAGGCGTGGATGGCGTCGAAGAACGCCTTGTCGGCGCCCTCGGTCTTCTCCCAGGTTTCGGTGTGGGAGCAGGCCCGCTCGTCGCACCGCGGACAGACCGCGCACTGGGCGTCGCCCTGTCCGCCGTGGAAGACCGTACGTCCGGTCTCCACGTCGAGGCCGCCCATCGGCTCCCAGTCCGGCTCGGCAACGGCCTTCGCCCAGTGCTCGCCGGGCGGGTTTCCCACCGGCGCTCCGAGCACGCAGTCGGTCCGCTCGGCGCACACGATCCCCTCCCGCACGAGCCACCCAAGAGCACGTTCCGCGAGCGCCGGGGCCTCGGCCGGTGTGGCATCGAGGTCGACGACGGTCTGGAAATGCCGGGCATCAACGCGTACGACATCGCCGTCCTCGACCGCGACATTCCCGGGCCCTCAGGTGACGAGATCACCAAACGCACCGTCGCCCCGGGAAGCGGCATGCCGGTCCTCATGCTCACCGCGGCCGACCGTCCCGACCACAGAACCCTCACCCTCACCCCGCGCTCCGCCGGCGGGCTCCGTATCACGGTGGAACTGCCCAGTACGCCCTCGCACCCTGGCGGTGATGCGCCGCCACGACGGCGGTCGGCGCTGCCCGGACCCGGGCGACGCGGGACACCCCCTCACGAGTGACACAACGCCGCGGTGGACGCAGCGGCGTCATGTTCCCTCACATCGAACTCAGATCAAAAAGAGTCATGCACCTCGCGTTCGCCGGTCCCTTTGCCCGGAGTCCCGTGTATCGCGAACGTATCGAAAACCGCATACGCCGCCGCAACAGCTCTCCGCGTTCAGTGGAGGCATGAACCAGCACACACCACTGTCAGCCTCGACCCGTCGTACGCGGAGGATCGTCCGCTGGATCGTGCTCGTCGGTCTGGGAATCCCTGGTGCGGCGGTCGCCGAGTTCGTGCTGCGGTTGTTCGTGAGGTCCGTGCCGTTGGTCATGCACGGTGGCTGGCGCGCCTGGCTGTTCACCTTCAATGGTGTGATGCTCACCATGGTGGCCGCGCTGCCGTTGTCCGCGCTGGTGGTGTGGCTGCTGGCGCGCCGCCGGAGGGCCGCCGGTGCCGAGCCGGCCTGGGCGCTGCGCAAGTCGCTGGCCGAAGTCGGCCTGGTCCACGGGACGGTGCCGTGGGTGTGGCTGATCCTGATGCCGGGCGAGCGGGCCGGTGAGGTCTCCGGCCGCCTCAGTCTGGTGCCGGTGGTGGACCTGCTCACGATGGGGCCGCTCGGGATCCTCGGCAACCTGCTGGTGTTTGCGGCACTGGGTTTCTTCGCCCCGATGCGGTTCGCCGGGCTGGCGTCGATGCCTCGGATCCTGGCGCTCGGGGCGGGCTGCTCGGTCCTGGTCGAGACCCTCCAGTACGTCCTGCGGCTGGACCGGGTGTCCTCCGTGGACGACGTACTGGTCAACGCCACCGGTGCCGTCCTGGCCGCGATGGCGTCCCGCCGCTGGTGGCGCGTCCCGGCCGCAGCGCCAACCGACGCCTCCCGGCCGGCCCCGGTACCGGCGGGCTGACCCGCCCGCGGTCCGGCCGCCCGTCCCACGCCGCACACGGCACCGCGTCAGTACGGCGTCTTCCCTCGTAGCTCCAGGCAGACGGCTCCAGGCGGACGCGGCAACCAGCGCCCGGTCCGGCGTCCCCGCGAAGTGCCGACGACCTTCCACGAAAAAAGATCAGGACTTTTGCTCGACACAAGGCAGGTGGCAGTTTCCCGGTGAGCACCAGAACAGACCGGCGCCGTGCCGACTCCCCTCCCGTCCCCCGTTCCAGGGCACGCGTCCGCCGGGCCACCCGGCGCCGCCGCTGGACGACTGCCGTCTTGACGGCGCTTCTGGCCCTTGGTGCCGCTTCGGCCTGTCAGGCGGTCGTCCACCGACTCGCCGACATACCCGGACTGCCCGACCGCTTCGGCCGGGGCTCTGCACCAGCCGTCATCGCCGATGAATCCCCCGCGCCAAGCCCTGCCCCCAGCCCGACACACACGCCGAGTCCCACCCCGACGGCCGTACCGGAGTCCGGTCCGGGTACCTTCGCCGTCGCCACCGCCGGAGTGGAAAACACCCGCAGGGGCAGACCGTACCGGGTGGAGGTCGAGGAGGGTATCGGTGTCGATCCCGACGAAGCCGCCGAGCAGATCGCCGCGATCCTGAACGATGAACAGGGCTGGTCACACGGCGGCGACGTCACCTTCCGGCAAGTCGCCGACGACAGCGCCACGCTGGTGATCCGCATCGCCACGCCGGACACCGCGGACGCCATCTGCGCGGCCGGCGGCCTCGACACCGACGGCGAGCTCAACTGCCGGGTCGGCCGGACAGTCGCGGTCAACCTCAAGCGCTGGCAGCTCGGTTCACCCGAATTCGACGGACCGCTCGAGGAGTACCGGGCACTGATCATCAATCATGAGGTCGGCCACTGGCTCGGCTACGGCCACCGCGGCTGTCCTGGGCCCGGCAAGCCGGCCCCGGTCATGATGCAGCAGATCAAAGGGCTGAACGGCTGCGTCTCCAACGCCTGGCCCTATGCCCCGGACGGCACCTTCTACGACGGCCCCAAGATGCCTTGAGGGGCAAGCAGGACCGGCACCGGCTACGACAGCCTCACCTGAGGTGTGAAACCGGCGGCCTCTTCCTCGTTTTGCTGTTTGCCGACTGCGTTGCGCGGGGGTGTGCACGTCGTGGCAGGGATCTGCGTCCCGGGGGGCGGTGTTCACCCACCAGGGACAGCTCGACCAGTGACCTCACCGGCCCGTCGCCGTACCACATGACATCGGCCGACTCGAACAGCGCGTCCGAACGAGCGATGAGGCAGGAGCAGAACTCGCCGCTGAAGCGTGTGCAACGTACAGACCCAACGTACAGACCCTTCGGAGCCGTACCGTTCGCCGGGGAACCGTCGAGCACCGTGCCGCAACGTGAGCTGAGAGTCTTCGTCGGTATCGGCAGGCATGAGCGCCGGATTCGTCTCTCTTCTCCCTCCCGCAAGGCGGGATGGGGTCATGGCGCCCACCGACTTGTCGCACCTGTAGTTGCCGCACGCGTGCCGTGAGGCTCTTCGCAAGCCCCGGTCGGAGCGGATCGACGGCCACACCGTCCCCATAGCCACCGCTTGGTGGAACGCCGAGACAGCCGCCGCTCGCCTTCCTGGCGCCTGTGGCCGGACCAGGCGTCACGCGACTCAGTCGTGGCGACTTGTTCAAGGATGCCGCCGACCTTGATGTGGACTCCGACGAGGAGCTTCTGCGGTTTCTGTGGCGTGTCCTCGCCTGGGGCAGCGGCAGGAAACTCCGCCTCAACCACAAGCGCGTACAAGCTGTGGCGGATGACCGATCCTCAGCCATGGCGGCTCTGCGTCAGGCCCTGAAGGCCGCCCGAGAGGATCCAGCGCAGGCGTACGAGGCTCTGCGCCCAAAGGACCGCAATGCCATCGCGTATCTGGGTCCGGCGTTCTCGACCAGGGTTCTGTATTTCGCCGGCTGCGGGGCCCTCGACCACCCGTGCGCGATCCTCGACTCCCGGGTGGCCGCCACGCTCAAGAACACCTGCAAGTGGGACTCACTCGGTGAGAGCGAATGGCCCACCAGCACCTGCATCCGGTACTGCACACTCCTGGACCGCTGGGCCCACGAGGAGAGCAGGAGGCTCGGGCGCCGTATAGGCGTCGACGAGATCGAACGCTGGCTGTTCAGGCCCTGATCGGCGAACCGAGCTGTCGATTGCGGTCTTGACGCATAGGACGCCGTGCTGCAGCCGTGTCGGATGCAAGGGACAGCCACGGTCAACACCAGCCGCTGGAGGTCCATCCGTACCCGCTGGACCGGCTGGCAAGGCCACAGCTCAGCCGTCGGGTCACCCGGCTTCTCTCCTCAGCGGGGCTCACCACCGGACCACGTTGCCCAGGAGCGAGCGGTGGTCTCAGTCGAGGTCGGCCCACGGTCCGCTGGTTTCCTCCTTCGGTATCCACAGAAGAGGTTGGCTCGCGCGGCAGTACTCGTCGGCCTGTTCGTCCCAGGGAAAGCGGCCTTCCTTGTCCGGCCAGAACAGTTGCATGACCGGAAGCGGAGGAGCCTGGTAGTAGTCGATTCCGGCGCCGAAGAAGTCCCGGTACCAACTCGGGTGAACCGGCCGGACGGTCACCGGACAGCCGTTCAGGATGTCGTCGCGCACCTGGTCGGCTTCCAGCGGGTGGCCGTTGCGGATCTCGCCACCCGCAACGTTGAGGATGGACATCATCGTCTGGACCCGCAGTCCGAAGACGCAGACCTCGGGGCTGCGCAGGGTGTGCCACAGGCCGATCGAGTAGGCCCAGTCCGCCGGCGCGTCGTCTCCGGCAGTGATCCCCATGACGTGCCACCCGAACTCGGACACGTTTGCCGCTATGCGGCTGTCGCGTTCCTCCCGGACCGGGCCGTCCGGAGAAGGGGCGCACAGGAGGCAGGAGCAAGGAAAGTCGTCCACCCGAGGAGGGTACGGTGCCTGCCGATCATGGTTGACGCCGGGCTCGTCCGGTCGGGTAGCGGCGTAGCCGCACTGGCAGCGGAACTTACGGACATGGCTGTGGCCGATCACCGGTTGGCAGTCCTCGCGAACAGCGATGACCCCGCCGAGCAGCTGGCCTGGCGGCGACTGACCGCCCGGCATGGTGACCGGCTCAACGAGATCATGGACGAGTACGGCCGGCCGACGGCGGAACCGGTCGGCGAGGAGGCCGCACGCGCGGCATGGCTCATCGCTCAGCACGCCGACCGGCAGCTCGACGTTCAGCGGCGTGCCCTCCAGCTGATGCGGCAGGCGGTGTCGGCAGGCTCGGCCGGCCCGCGCGAGCCGGCCTTCCTGCGGGACCGCACGCTGGTCAACGAGGGCCGCAAGCAGGTCTACGGAACCCAGATCGCCGGCGTGAAGGGCGGGGCACCGGTTCCGTGGCCCTGTGAAGAGCCCGAGCGCATGGACGTACTCCGTGCGGAAGTCGGCATCGAGCCCTTCGACGAGTACGTCGCCGAGTTCTCCATGGCCTGACGCCCCGTTTCCGGTCGCGTCCGGTGGATCACTGCCCGAGCTCACCTGCCGCCGGCAATGATCCGCCGGACGGACCCTGGCGAACCAGCTGAACACCGTTGCCGCGGTTGCCCATGCAGGAAGAGGTCGTGCCTCCCAGCCGGCGGTGGCCAAGCCAGGAGCTCGGGCCGTCCCCGGGCCGTCCGAGGCCGTCCGACACCGACCGGCAACGACCGAAGCCCACGGCATCCGGACTGGTCAGAGCCGTGGGCTTCGTCAGATCCGCCGGTCAGCGGAAGGGCTGATCAGTAGACCGGCTTCTCCGGTTCGATCTGGTTGACCCAGCCGATCACACCGCCGCCGAGGTGCACCGCGTCCGAGAAGCCCGCGGACTTCAGCACGGCGAGGACTTCCGCACTGCGGACGCCCGTCTTGCAGTTCAAGACGATCTTCTTGTCCTGCGGGAGGCTCTCCAGGGCGCTGCCCATGAGGAACTCGTTCTTCGGGATCAGCCGGGCGCCCGGGATGGAGACGATCTCGAACTCGTTCGGCTCACGGACGTCGATGATCTCGATGTTCTCGCCCTCGTCGATCCACTGCTTGAGCTGCTTGGGAGTGATCGTCGAGTCGGCGGCCGCAGCCTGGGCCTCCTCGGAGACGACGCCGCAGAAGGCCTCGTAGTCGATGAGCTCGGTGACGGTCGGGTTCTCGCCGCAGATCGCGCAGTTGGGGTCCTTGCGGACCTTGACCTGGCGGTACTGCATCTCCAGGGCGTCGTAGATCATCAGGCGGCCGACCAGCGGCTCGCCGATGCCCGTGAGGACCTTGATGGCCTCGGTGGCCTGGATGGAGCCGATGGACGCGCACAGGACGCCCAGGACGCCGCCCTCGGCGCAGGAGGGCACCATGCCGGGGGGCGGGGGCTCCGGGTAGAGGCAGCGGTAGCAGGGGCCGTGCTCGGACCAGAAGACGGAGGCCTGGCCGTCGAAGCGGTAGATCGAACCCCAGACGTACGGCTTGCCCAGGAGCACGCACGCGTCGTTGACCAGGTAACGGGTCGCGAAGTTGTCCGTGCCGTCGACGATCAGGTCGTACTGACTGAAGATGTCCTTCACATTGGAGGCCTCGAGCCGCTCCTGGTGGAGGACCACGTTCACATACGGGTTGACGCCCTTGATCGTGTCCCGGGCGGACTCGGCCTTGGGGCGGCCGATGTCGGACTGGCTGTGGATGACCTGGCGCTGCAGGTTCGACTCGTCGACCTCGTCGAACTCCACGATGCCGAGCGTGCCCACACCCGCCGCGGCCAGGTACATCAGACCCGGCGAGCCCAGGCCACCGGCGCCCACGAAGAGCACCTTGGCATTCTTCAGCCGCTTCTGCCCGGCCATCCCGACATCGGGAATGATCAGGTGGCGGGAGTACCTGCGAACCTCGTCTACGGTGAGCTCGTCAGCCGGCTCGACCAGGGGTGGCAGCGACACGGGGACTCCGTTGATCGGTCAATCACTACAGTTGTTCTCTTCGTAACACTGCCACGCCCTTCTTCATTCCGAGACACCCGTTCCGATGCGCGAGATGATGTCGTCCCAGTAACCGGGCAGGCTCTCCCAGGGGTCGGCGAGCCCTCCGCGGTCGGTGCGGTCGGTGAACCAGATCGTCGCCGCGCCCTGCCAGCGGGCGATGCGCAGTGCCTCGTCGAGATGGCTGCGCGGAAGGCCGTGCACCAGGTGGCAGAAGCGCTCGGGCGGGTAGTCGGCGGTCCACTCCGCCACCTGTGACCAGCGGTAGTCGCTCCACGGGCCGCGGAAGGTCACCAGCTGGTCGGCGTTCTCGGCATAGCCCGGGTAGGGGTGGGTGCCGTGGCCGAGGACGATGTGGGCACCGTCGTGCAGTGCCCGCAGCGCGCCGGTCGCGCGGCGGATCTCGGGCAGTGTGGCCCGGTCCGCCGGGCAGCGGCCCAGGAAGAAGCCGTCGGCCCGGTACCACTCGAGGTACCGGCGCGCATCCATGATCAGCTCGGCCAGGGGCCGGGCACCGTACGCGGCGTCGAGACGGCCGAGGACGCGGACGCCCGCGTTGCGCAGGCGTCCGGCCGCGTCCAGGCAGTGCGGGTCGGGCTGGATGCCAGGGCCGTCGGCGACATTGAGGACGACCCAGTGCAGCGGTGTGCCGGGGCGGGCGAGCTCGGCCCACTCGGTCCGGGCGAGAAGGGGGTGGGCGCAGCCGGGGGCACCGAAGCCGGTGCGTATCTCGGTGCCCGAGGTGCCCGCCGGTGTGCTGGTCAGATACGGCATGCCGCCTCCATCCAGATGTCGGCCAGGGACTCCTCGAGGTTGATCCGGGGCCGCCAGCCGAGCCGGTCGCGGGCGGTGCGCACATCGGCCTGCTGCCAGCTGCCGCAGCCGTCGGGGTAGGGGAAGGCGACCTGGGTGGGGTGGTGGTCCGGGTCGGGGCGGGGGTGCCCGATGGCAGGCCTGATGTGGCCGCCGGGCGGGCCGTCGAGTTCGTAGAGGGTGCCGCCGTATCCGGCGACGCGGGCGAGGATCGCCGCGGCGTCGCGCAGCCGGACGGCTCGGCCGGAGCCGATGTTGATGATGCCCTGGGCGGCGGAGAGGGAGGCGGCGTGGACGGCGCGGGCCACGTCGCGGACGTCGACGAAGTCGCGCTGGACACCGAGGCCGCCGAGCTTGAGGTCGCTGTCGCCGGACTGCATGGCGCGGCGCATGGCCTCGGCGAGCCGGCCGAGCGGCGAGCCCGCCGGGGTGCCGGGGCCCGCGGGGGAGAAGACCCGGAGGACGACGGCGTCCAGGCCGGAGCCGAGGACCAGTTCGGTGGCGGCGAGCTTGCTGACGCCGTACGGCCCGCCGGGGCGGGGCACGGCGTCCTCGGCCGTGGAGGAGCCGGGCTGGCTGGGACCGTACTCGGAGCTGCAGCCGATGTGCACCAGCCGGGCTCCGCAGCCGCTGCGGCGCAGGGCCTCGCAGACGGTGGCGACGGCGACGGTGTTGTGCCGGATGAGTTCACGGGCGCCGCCCCGGGTGGCGCCCGCGCAGTTGATGACGACACCGGGGTGGACCGCGTCCAGGAAGCGGGTGAGCGCGCCGGGGCTGCCGGTCGTGAGGTCGAAGCGGACGTCGGCGTCGTCACCGCGGCCGAGCGCGGTGAGCTGGACGGCCGGGTCGGCGAGCAGGCGTTCGGCGACGAAACGGCCGAGGTATCCGTTGGCTCCGATCAGCAGGACCCTCATCGGGCGGCTCCCGGGGTGTGCGCTCCGGTGACTCCGGATGCTCCGGCGACTCCGGATGCTCCGGCGACTCCGATTGCCCCGGATCGGGCGGTGATCATCTGGTGTTCTCCTTCACGGGGTGGTGCTTCACGGGGTGGTGCGACCAAGCGCTGGTGCGCCCAAGGCGTGGTGCGGCCGGCAGTGCGGCCCAGGGGCCGGCGGTGTGTCCCAGGGGCAGGGGAGGTGCTGCGGCGGGCTTGGGCGGTGGGCCGGGTGTCCGCGGCCGGCCGGGGGATGCGGGCCGTGCCCCTGGCTCGGGCCGTGCGGAGGTGCGTGCGCGGGGCGGTCGGCCATGGGGTCCGTCATGGCTGTTCCTCCGCTCGCGCATGGGCCGAGGCCCTGGTCAGCGTGCGGCTCGCGTGCACGAGCAGGGCCAGGGCCGCCGCTCCGCAGACGAGGGCCTGCACACTGCCCGGCCCCCAGAGGGCCACCAGGGTGTCCACCGGGGTGGCGAGGAGACGGCAGCCGGGGAGGCGGGCGGCGAGGACGCACGCCTGGGCCGTCACCTCGGCCATGGCCGCGACGCCGAGGGCGACGGCCGGGGCCCGGGTGAAGCCGTGGACGGTGAGGAGGCGGGCGAGCAGCAGCAGCGCGCCCAGCGCGAGGGTCTGCGCATGGCCGGCGGGCTCGTCCAGGGCCGCCCCGCACACGGTGGCCAGGGCGGCCAGGGCGCACAGGAACAGGCCGAAGGTGCCGAGCAGAAGAGGCCGTACGGAGGCGGCGAACTCCTCCAGGCCACAACTGGTGGCCATCTTTCGCCGGGCTCCGGCGGCGAAGAGGTGGGCGGTCCAGACCGCCGGGGCGCCGGCGAGGGCGAGGGCCAGCACGGGAGCGGTGGCCATCGGCCAGGCCCCGGCGGCGGTGCCGTCGGGCAGTACGTCGGGACCGCCGGTGACGGCCGCACCGAGCAGGCCGTCGCCGAGGAGGGCGTAGGCGAGCAGCAGACATGTCCACGCGCGCGTGCCGGGCGTGTGCGCACCGGCCGGTGTGCGTCCGCCGGTGCTCAGCGGGCCGTGGCGGAGCATGGCCCGCAGGCCCAGTCCCACGGCGAGGACGCCGAGCGCGGCGACGGCCAGGCGCGTTTGGCCCTCGGTCAGGCGCAGTCCGGCCACGGTGGCCGCGCCCAGGACGCCGGGCAGCAGGCCGAGAGCGACCGGGCCGAGGCCCATCGGGGGCGCGGCGGCGGCTTCGTGGCGCACAGGTGTCCCGGTGTCGCGGGAGATCCGGGCGTACATCTCCTCGGCGAGCGAGAAGACGTCGCGGTGGCGGAAGCGGGCGGCAGTGCGGTCGGTGACGCCGTGCGCCTCCAGGCCGGCGGCGATCTCCAGGGGGTCGACGGCCTGCTCGCACAGGTCGCGGTGCCGGTGCATCAGGGTCTTGACCGGGTCGGCGGCGCCGCGCCGGGAGGGACCGGACGGGCTCCGGCCGGAAACCGGCGGCTCGCCGGGACCCCCGGCCGCACGAGCGGGGACGGCCGGGGTGCCGGGGCGGTCGTCTCCTCCCCGGTCCCTCCGTTCTCCCCGTTCTCCCCGGTCCCCCCGGTCTTCCAGTCCTCCCCGGTTCCCCCGTTCTTCCAGTTCTTCCAGGCCGCTCGCAGGGCCGCTCACCGGGCCGCTCATCCGGAGACCTCCAGGGTGGTCACAGGGGTCTGGCAGGGTGCCGGTGCGCCGGCCTCCGGGGGATCCGCGCCGCGGACGGGGAGCCCGGTCCAGCTGCCGGGCAGGTGCGCCTCGGCCGGAGTGGCGAACGGAAGGGGGTCGTCGGTCCCGCCGAGCGCGACGCGCCGGTCCGGGGAGCGCGAGACGATCTCGAGGTACATGTCGTGGAACGCCGCGACGTTCTGCTCGACGGTGAACAGTTCGAGCGCGCGGGCGCGGGCGGCGGCCCCCAGGCGCACACGGCGCTCGGGGTCGCGCAGCAGTGCCACGCACGCCTCGGCGAGCGCCCGCGGATTGCGCGGGGGGACGACGAGTCCGGTGCCGCCGATGACCTCCACGACCGCGCCGACGTTCGTGGAGACCGTCGCACGGCCGCAGAACATCGCCTCGACGAGACCGGCCGGGAAGCCCTCGACGACGCTCGACAGGACGATCACGGCGCCCGAGGCGTACACCTCGGCGCGTGTCGGGGCCTCCGGGGTGCCGATCTCCTCGAAGGACACCGGGTTGTCGCCGACGGTGTGCGGGCCCTCGGCCTCGTCAGGGAAGAGCTGGGCGGCGAGCGCCCGGCAGTGGCTCAGGTAGGCCGCTCCGTCGGAGCCGATCGCGGTGCTCACGATCCGCAGCCGTGCCCTCGGTTCCCGCGTGCGCACCTGGGCGAAGGCGTGCAGCAGGGACACCAGGTCCTTGGCGGGCTCGATGCGGCCGATCCACACCAGCGTGTCCGGGTCGGCGGCCTCCGGTGACTCTCCGACCTCGGTGAAGCCTGTGGCGTCCATGCCGGGGTGGACGGTGCGCAGTTTGGCGCGGTCGGCGCCGCAGCGCTCCTGCCAGCGGCGGGTGTGCGCATTGCCGTGGGTGACGAGGGCGGCCCGCCGGTACGCCTCGGCGGCGACCCCTCCGTGGAGGGCGGCGAGCAGGGCGCGGACGGCCGGGGCGGTCCTGCCGGCGTCGGTGGCGAGGTAGTGCGCGCGCAGGTGCGGGCCGTACTCGGTGACCAGCAGGGGGACACCGGTGAAGTGGCGGGCGAGCAGCCCGGCCAGGGCGGCGGCGCCGCCGGCCGCCGCATGGCAGAGGTCGGCGGCACCGAGGCCGTCGTCCTCGTACCAGTCGACCGTGAGCGGGCTCAGCGCCCGTCCCAGGTGCCCGGCGGCCGCGAGCAGGTCCGGGACACGGGCCTCGCGCACCGTACGCGATGCGCCGGGTGCGCGGCAGGCGCGCTCCAGCGTGCGTACGGCGGTCTCCGAGCGCAGTGCGCCCGCCAGTCCCCCTTCGTCGCGGGCGAGTTCGGCGAGCCCGTACAGCGCCCTGCTGAAACGGTCCGCCTCGTCGCCGGTACGGTCCCGGCCGGCCGTCTCGGCGCGGTCACCGGGGCTGCCGCCCATCGCGGCCAGGACCGACGTCAGTTCGCCGTAGCACTCGGCGAAGCGCCGGCGCGCACGCCGTCCATGGGTGATGCCGTCGTCCTCGGCCGCCCACAGGGGTGCGGTACGGACCCGGCCGATCTGGGGTGGCAGCGGTACCCAGCCCGCCTTCTCCTGCCGGCGGTCGCGGCTGAACGCGTAGAGGTCGAACTCGTGCTGCCCGGGCCCGCGCACGAGCCGTTCGCACCAGAGTCCGGCGTCACCGTCCACATACGGATAGCCACCCTCCGTCACCAGTCCGATGCGCACGCGTGCACCCCCGTTCCCTCTCGTTCCCTCCGTGCGGGAAGCCGCCCGTCGTGCGACGGCTCGCAGCGGGACGAACGTATGCGGACATGAGGGTGGCGCGATGGACGGTTGTCCATCGCGCCATCAAAAGGGGTGAAGAGGCGTAACTTTCCCGCGCGGGACGCGTTCGACGCCCTGGGAGATCGGCCGGGTGCGGGGCACCGCACCCGGATCCGCGATCAACTCCCGGGATAGGGCCAGGGGTTGGGCAGACAGCGGATTCCGTTGTACTCCAGGAACTTGGTCTGCTGCTGCATCACGGGGGCCAGGGCGCCGTCCTTGTCGCAGGTGACGTGTCCGTAGCCGAGCCGGTGACCGACCTCATGGTTGATCAGCATCTGCCGGTAGGCGTACATCTTGTCGCCGTAGGTCTCCGAACCCTGCGCCCACCGGTAGGCGTTGATCATCACGCGCTCGGTGGAGGCCGAGTCGCACGAGACGTTCTCCTGGGTGGTGTCCAGGCCGGACTTGGCACACCAGACGGCGGTGGTGCCGGGGCTGGCCAGCGTGATCACGAAGTCGGGCCTGCCGGAGGAGACGCGCTCGAAGGCACGGCGGCCGCCGTGGGCCCAGCTGCGGTCGTCGTTGAGCGTCCTGTGCACGGCCTCGGCGAAGAGTTCGCCGTCGAGGCCGAGGCCCTTCTCCACGTCGACACGGTAGGTGTACGTGCGTCCGTACGTACGTCCCTTGCCGGGTGCCCTGGCGGTGCCCGGGACCGTCTCGAACTCGCCCGGGCCCTTGAGGGTGGGGCTGAGTTCGTACTTCATGTTCATCTTCTGGCCGTACGTCAGCGCCCGCGTGCTCGGCGGCGGTTCCGCCGGCTTGCCGTCGACGGCCGCGACGTCCGCGGCCCCGTGGCCCGTGCGGTCGGGCACGGAGTGCGCCCGCACATCGGTGCCGGAGCGGCCGTCGGCGACCTGTCCGGCGACGACGACGGCGAGCGCGGTGGTGACGGCGGCGGCCGCGATGCCGGTGTACGTCCGCCCCTTGGTGCCCGTGGTGCCCGGGCCGCGCCCGGTCCCGGCGCCCTGCCCGTCCGACGGCACGGACGACACCGCGGCCGGGCGCGCGGACGGCGCGCCCCCGCGGGGCCGGGGCGTTAAGGGAGCGCCCTCGTCAAAAGCGTTCACATACTCCTGCCGGGGTCCTGCGGGAGGCGACTGCCGCTGCCGGGGGACGGGGGCGCGGGCCTCCGCGAGGGCGTCCATGCCCCCCGGGGCCCCGGCTCCGGTGGCCTCCGCTCCCCGCGCCGCGGCGCCACCTGTTTCCCACTGTCCCCAGCCGCCCCCGGCCTCCCGCTGCTCGGGGTGTCCGCCCCGCACCTCGGGGGCGCTGGGGACCGGCCTGCCGTCCGGAGCCCGCGGGGCGTCCCACGCGGGCGCCGCGTCGGCGGACGTCGGCATCCCGTGCGCGGGCGTCCCGCCGGGCGGCCACGGAGCGCCCTGAGCCGGCGCCCCGTAGGGCCCGTGCGCGGGAGTGCCGTCCGGGAACCGCGGGACGCCCCGGGCGGGGGTCCCGTCCCCGAAGTACGGCGCCCGGGCGGACGTCCCGTGCACCGGGCCCCCCGCACCGGCCGGTTCCCCGGGCACCGCGCCCGGCCCCGGCCGGCCGCCGGGACCGCGCCAGGGATCCGGACGGTCCCACGCCTCCCCGGAGCCGCCCCCGGGCTCGCGTCCCTGCCGCAGCTCGCGGCCGTCCTGTGCTGCGGTCGTGTCCGCGGTGTTGCCCCGAGGGGCGGGCCCGCGGCGGCTGTGGCGTCCCACCTGGTCCCTCAACCCCCCGTGGTCGCGTCGGACGTCCTGTCGGCGGCCTGCCCGGCCGCGTTCGTGCGTCTCATCGCTCTGCCCTCCAACTCGCCTGTGTCCGCCAGCAGTTCACGGAATGCGGTCGCCACCGTATCCGGGTACTCCATCATGGCCACATGCCCGGCGTCCGGGAGGGCGAGCAGACGGGAGTCGCGGAAGGCCCGGGCCGCGCGCTGGGCCATGCGGAAGCCGACGAGCTGGTCACGGCCGCCGTAGATCAGGAGGGTGGGCGCGAGGACCCGCTCGGCCTGGCGCCACAGCCCGTGCTGGCCGCCCAGCGTGTAGGCGTTCACGATTCCGCGCGCGGAACGCGCCATCGCGTCCCAGAAGTACGGCAGCTGCAGCCGCCGTTCCATCTCCCGCACCGCGTTGCGGAACCCCTCCGGCGTCACCCGTCTCGGGTCGCCGTAGCACAGGGCCATGACCCCGCGGACCCGCTGCTCCGCCGTCCACTCCCGGGTGAGCCGGGTGAACAGGGAGGCCATGCCCGGCACCGCGAGCAGGGCCGTCGGCACGGCGCTGCGCTGCACCCGGATCTCGGGCAGCGCGGGCGAGACGAGGGTGAGCGTGCGCACGAGGTCGGGACGCAGTGCCGCGACCCGCGTGGAGACGGCGCCGCCCAGGGAGTTGCCGAACAGATGGACGGGCCCGCGGCCGGAGGCGTCGAGAAAGCGGATCACCGCGCGCGCGTGCCCGGTGACCGAGTAGTCGCCGTCGTCCGGCGGCGGGGACTCCCCGAAGCCCGGCAGGTCGAGCGCCTCGCCGTCGACGACGTCGTCGAGCAGTGCCATCAGCGCCGACCAGTTCTGCGAGGAGCCGCCGAGGCCGTGCACGTACAGGGCGGGCGGCAGTCCCTCCCGCGCGGGCGGGCGCGAGCGCACCGCCAAGGTGATCCCGGGAAGCTCGACCGAGCGGAGGTGCTCTCCCTCTTCGGCCCCGGCAGGTGTCACCCTGGGAAGAACATTGGCGGGCGGCGCGGAGGGCAGCTCGGTCGAAGACATGCGGCAATGTTACGAGGCGATCACACGGCGACTCTGTGTCCGCTGTCACAGATCGCGCATCCCCCGGACCACGGATCGCATAGCGTCCATTTCGGGTGTCTCCTACGCTCGTACACGGTGTCCCCTACGCTCGTACACAGGGCACCCGCATTCGGCCCCTGCCTCCGTCAGGGACACCCGCAGGGACATGTCGCACGAAGGGAGCCCGGCATGACATTCGACCCCATCGACCCCGAGACGATCGAGAACGACGACGTCCCGGAGATCGACGTCGAGACCCCGAAGCACGACGCCGTCGAGCAGCAGGCGGACATCACACCGGAGGAGGACGAGCTTCCCCTCGGGGATCCGACTCAGGCCAGCGAGGCGGATCTCATCGAACAGGCGCGGATCGTCTCCCTCGACGAGGACGACTACCGGTGAGGCGCACGGCGATATGCGAATAGACGTTCGAGGCCTCCCGCGGAAGAAGTCGTCGGCCAGGAACAACGCAGCGCCATGCCTGGAATGAATGTGTTCACAACCTTCTGCGCCGCTTTCGCCGCTGTCCAGTCCGTGAAATTCTGCGTTCGCACCGCGCACGGCGCGGTTACCGAAAAGTACGATGGCGGCGCGGCGTACACCGCATATGGACGACTTTGGGAGGCGGCGTGACAGCCATCGAGCAGACAGAGGCGGCACGCCCGCGAGGTACGCGCCTGCCGCGCCGTGCCCGGCGGAACCAACTGCTGGGCGCCGCCCAGGAGGTCTTCGTGGCGCAGGGCTACCACGCCGCCGCCATGGACGACATCGCCGAGCGCGCCGGCGTGAGCAAGCCGGTGCTCTACCAGCACTTCCCGGGCAAGCTCGATCTCTACCTCGCCCTGCTGGACCAGCACTGCGAGGCACTCATCCAGGCCGTACGGAACGCGCTGGCGTCGACGACCGACAACAAGCAGCGTGTGCGCGCCACGATGGACGCCTACTTCGCGTACGTCGAGGACGACGGCGGTGCCTTCCGGCTGGTCTTCGAGTCGGATCTGACGAACGAGCCGGCGGTGCGCGAGCGCGTCGACAAGGTCACCAACGAGTGCGCCGAGGCGATCTGCGACGTGATCGAGGAGGACACCGGCCTCTCGCGCGCGGAGTCGATGCTGCTCGCATCCGGCCTCGGCGGCCTGGCGCAGGTGGTGGCCCGCTCCTGGCTGCACAGCGACCGCAAGGTCCCGCGTGAGCAGGCGGTCCAGCTGCTGACCTCCCTGGCCTGGCGCGGCATCGCGGGCTTCCCGCTGCACGGGAGCGAGCAGCGGGACCGCTGAGCCGCGGGCTGTTCGCTCATGGCGAGCCCCGGCGCTCCGTGCTCGTCCCCTCACCGGGCTAATGTGTGCGGGTATGGCGCGGAAGGTCGCGCACTTCACCGACCGTTCGGAGGGACATAGCCGTGGAGGTCAAGATCGGCGTGCAGCACGCGCCCCGCGAGATCGTTCTGGAGAGCAACCAGAGCCCCGAGGAGATCGAGCGGACGGTGGCCGAGGCGCTGGCCGGGAAGTCGCAGCTGCTGACCCTCGTGGACGAGCACGGCCGCAAGGTGCTGGTCCCGGCCGACCGTCTCGCGTACGTCGAGGTCGGTGAGCCGGCCCCGCGCAGGGTGGGCTTCGGCGCGCTGTGAGCCTGCGCCGCGGCGCAGGCCGCGGCGACGGCCGACGGCTTCCCACCAGCGGCCACCGGCGGCTTCCGGGACACCTGCGGGCGTCCGCGGACGAGAACAGGAAATGCGAGAGGGGCACGGCGGTACGGGACCGCCGTGCCCCTCTCGTGTCTCTCCGCGCTTCGCCGCGTTCCTCTGTTCTTCTCCGTCTTTCCCCGCGTTGTTTCCCTGTCTTCCCCCGCGTTTCTCCACGGGCTCCACGGGTGGCGCACAATCCCCTCGCGAAGAGGGTTGCCTCCCGCAGGGCAGGGGTATGACGGGCTACGACCGTCAGCACCGGCCGACCGTGTGGGAGGGAACCGTCACATGCTCTGGGAAACGCTCGGCTCCGCGCTGATCGGCCTGCTGCTCGGCTGGACCGCGTTCCACCGTCTCGCCCACCGTCTGCCGTCCCGCCTCCTGGTGCAGTCGACCGGTGTCGCCGGCGCCCTCTTCGGCGCCTTCGTCACCCACAGCGCGCTCGGCTCCGGCGGTCTGCTGCCGGCCCTGCTGGGCGCGGCGGCCGTCTCGACCGCCGCCCTGTCGCTGCTGGTGCGTCCCTCGGGGGGACTGAGCCGGCGCTCGGCCCCGGCCTGATCCGGCGCCGGGGGCGGTGCGTTCCCCGAGCGGGGCCGGGCCCTACGCCGCCAGTCCCAGAGCGGCCATCCGCTTGGTGTGCGCCTCGGTGATCCGGGAGAACATCTTGCCGACCTCGGCGAGGTCGAAGCCGTCCGCGACGCCACCGACGAGCATCGTGGACAGCGCGTCCCGCTCGGCCACGACCCGCTGGGACTGCGACAGGGCCTCGCCCATCAGACGCCGCGCCCACAGCGCGAGCCGGCCTCCCACGCGCGGGTCCCTGTCGATCGCCGCGCGCACCTTCTCCACCGCGAAGTCGGCGTGCCCGGTGTCGGCGAGGACGGCGAGGACGAGCTCCCGCGTGTCGGAGTCCAGGCGGACGGCCACCTCCCGGTAGAAGTCGCTGGCGATCGAGTCGCCGACATAGGCCTTGACGAGCCCTTCCAGCCAGTCCGAGGGCGCCGTCTGCTTGTGGAAGCCCTCGAGTGCGGCGACGAACGGCTCCATCGCGGCGGTCGGGTCCTCGCCGATCTCCGCGAGCCGGTCGCGCAGCCGCTCGAAGTGGTGGAATTCGGCCGACGCCATCTTCGCCAGCGCGGCCTTGTCCGCGAGGGTGGGGGCCAGCTTGGCGTCCTCCGCGAGCCGTTCGAACGCCGCGAGCTCCCCGTACGCGAGCGCGCCGAGCAGGTCCACGACCGCGGCGCGGTACTGCGGGTCGGCGGCGGCCGTCGCCCAGTCCTGGGCGGCGATCCCGGTGCGTCCGGCCGCTGCGTCGGAGGTGTCGGAGGTGTTGCCAGACTTGTCAGAGCTCGTCATGAAGCGCACAATAGCCCGCTCTCCGTGCGGGCGAAGGACCCGGACGACCAGTGTGACGACGACTACGTGACCGAATCAGCCATCGCGTGTGCGCGTTTCCGGGGTATGGTGGTATTGCGCCTGCTGAGTACGCCGCCGTGACAACGGCGTACGTCGACAGGCCGCATGTATGAGGATGCCCGGTCGGTGGCCCGATCGGCTCCGACCCGACAGCCCTCTCCGACCGTACGGCTTTGTGCGTACGACGGCCGGAGGGAACCTCCAAGCGGTACGAGCGCTGGAGCGTCGGCTGTGGTCCCGTGCCACACCGTCCGCCCCGTGAGGGTGGCCGACGTCCCCGGCACGGTCAGGTGACACGACCCCCGCGCTCGCCTCGCGCCGCACACACGGAAGAGGCAGCACCCTGACTACGACGTTCCGAGAGCTCGGGATCCTTCCCGAAACCGCCGAGGCCCTGGAAGCCGTCGGCATCACCACCCCCTTCCCCATCCAGGAAATGACGCTGCCCGTGGCCCTGACGGGCGCGGACGTCATCGGCCAGGCCAAGACCGGCACCGGCAAGACGCTCGGCTTCGGCATCCCGCTCCTCGAGCGCGTGACCGTCCCCGCCGACGTCGAGGCCGGGCGCGCCGCCCCCGAGGCCCTCACCGACGCTCCGCAGGCGCTCGTCGTCGTCCCCACGCGCGAGCTGTGCATCCAGGTCACCAACGACCTGCTGACCGCCGGCAAGGTGCGCAATGTGCGGGTCGTCTCGATCTACGGCGGGCGGGCCTACGAGCCGCAGGTGGAGGCCCTGAAGAAGGGCGTCGACGTGGTCGTCGGCACCCCGGGCCGGCTGCTGGACCTCGCCGGCCAGGGGAAGCTGAGCCTGAAGCACGTGAAGTGCCTGGTGCTCGACGAGGCCGACGAAATGCTCGACCTGGGCTTCCTGCCCGATGTCGAGAAGATCATCGACATGCTGCCGGCCAAGCGGCAGACCATGCTGTTCTCGGCCACCATGCCGGGCGCGGTGATCGGGCTGGCCCGCCGCTACATGTCGCACCCCACGCACATCCGTGCCACCACGCCGGACGACGAGGGCGCGACGGTCGCGAACATCCGGCAGTTCGTCTACCGCGCGCACTCGCTCGACAAGCCGGAGATGGTGGCCCGCATACTGCAGGCCGAGGGCCGCGGGCTGGCGATGATCTTCTGCCGGACCAAGCGCACGGCGGCCGACATCGCCGGGCAGCTGCAGCGCCGCGGCTTCGCCGCCGGCGCGGTCCACGGCGACCTCGGTCAGGGCGCCCGCGAGCAGGCGCTGCGCGCCTTCCGCAACGGCAAGGTCGACGTCCTGGTCTGCACCGACGTGGCCGCGCGTGGCATCGATGTCGAGGGCGTCACGCACGTCATCAACTACCAGTCGCCCGAGGACGAGAAGACGTACCTGCACCGCATCGGCCGTACGGGGCGTGCGGGCGCGTCGGGTACGGCGATCACATTCGTCGACTGGGACGACGTCCCGCGCTGGCAGCTGATCAACAAGGCGCTGGGGCTGGACTTCCACGAGCCGGTGGAGACGTACTCCACCTCCCCGCACCTGTTCTCGGACCTGGGCATCCCCGAGGGGACGAAGGGCGTCCTGCCGCGCTCGGAGCGCACTCGCGCCGGGCTGGACGCGGAGGAGCTGGAGGACCTGGGCGAGACCGGCGGCCGGGGCGGTCGCGGCGGCCGTGGCGGCGAGAGCCGGGGCGCGGCGCACGGCGCCGAC
>NZ_BAAAHG010000054.1:0-40987 GCF_039525155.1 Streptomyces thermoalcalitolerans
TGGGTAGACAGTGCGGACCCGTGCCCACGGCTGAGGTCAGAGATGCGATTCACCCCCGGCCTGAAGGCCGGGGCACTCTCGCAAGATCAGAGGTAGACGCGGACCACGTTCGGGTGGTCGATTCTGGCCGTGGCCCGTGCCTCGCGCAGGACGCGTTCGCGGCGGGTCCGGGTGTCCTCGGGGTCGAGGCCGTCGATGCGCATTTCCTTGACCGCGACCTGCCGGTCGAGTATGTCGTCGACGGCTCGCCACACCCGCCCCATTCCCCCCTGACCGATACTCTCGGCCAGCCGGTAGCGTCCTGCCACCAATAACCCCGGAACACCGCCGCGCATCGAATTCCCCGGCAATTCGCTGCACCCCCTCGACAACACGCCGTCCGGCCCCTCACGGGAACACAATGGTCACACTTGGGGCCGTACCAGCATAGTGCGGGGAAATCTTGTGGTACCTCTTCTGATACTGCGAATTCAGCGCAGCCGAGGGGGGATGGAGCATGGGTTCTCGTCGCACGACGACCACGCTGGGATCGCTGGTCACAGCGTCTTTCTCGGCGGTGGTGATCTTTTCCGGAACCGTAGCCGCGGATGACGGGAGCCCGGGGAGCGGCCTGGGAGGAAAGGTCGTCGACAAAGCCCCGGAGGGCGTAAAGGTGACCACGCTGCTCCCGGAAAGGATCACGGTCGACAACAGCTCGAAAAAGACGAGGATTACCGCCACGGTGAAGAACGGCGGCACAAAGAGCAGCGATGACCTCAAACTCCTGATCGTCGGTTTCGACGGGCTGAAGGTCACACATGTGCCGGGCTGCTCGGCGATCCCGGAAAAGGATCTGCCGGCCGGTTCGAACAGTGGTTTCAGTTGTGCGGTCGGCCGGCTGGCCGCGGGGGCGTCGAGGTCGTATGCCGTCGACGCGACGTACGACCTGGGCAAGGAGGGGAAGATCTGCCTGCCCGTGCAGACGGACGACGGGAGGAAGACGTACTGGCAGCAGGGTCCGGTGCCGTTCGGCACGACGAACCCGTCCCCGAACGCCCCCGCCACGCCCCTTCTGCTGGGCACCGACAACAAGCCGGTCACCCCGGGCGACGAACTGCCCAGGACCGGCCCCGGAAGCGATGTCCTTCCCCTGGGTGCGGCCGCCGCGGCTCTGATCGCGGCGGGTGCGGCCGGGGTGTGGTGGTCAGGGCGCCGGCCGCGGCAGGGGCAGGCCCGGCAGCGGTGAAGGCGCAAGAGGTCCGCCGGGCGGGTGGCGCGCCGCGCCCCGGCGGACCTCTGGTGCGGAAACCTGCGCGGAAAACCCCGGCGCCGGTCCTACGGCGCCGGGCGGGAAACCGTCACTTCCCGATGAGCTTCCAGGCGGTGGGCAGCAGGCCCATCGCCAGGGCGGCCTTCAGGGCGTCGCCGACCAGGAACGGGACGAGGCCGGCCGCGATCGCGTCGGACACGGACATGCCGGTGGCCAGGGCCAGGTAGGGCACGCCGACCGCGTAGATGACCGCCGAGCCCAGCGCCATCGTGCCGGCCGTGCGCCAGACGCTGCGGTCACCGCCGCGGCGGGCCAGGGCGCCGACGACGGCGGCGGCGAGCAGCATGCCGATGAGGTAGCCGAAGGAGACGGCGGCCACGCCCGAGGCACCGCCCGCGAACCACGGCACGCCCACGGCGCCCGCGAGCACGTACAGCGCGAGGGAGAGGAAGCCGCGGCCGGCGCCGAGCGAGGTGCCCACCAGCAGGGCCGCGAAGGTCTGGCCGGTCACCGGCACCGGGGAGCCCGGCACGGGCACCGCGATCTGGGCGGCGACTCCGGTGAGCGCGGCACCGCCCACCACGAGCGCGACGTCCCGGACGCGGGAGGCGGGCAGCAGGTCGGCGAGGACGATGCCGGTACGGGCGGGGGTGACGGCAGCGGTGCTCATGGAGGTCTCCGGGGCGAGGTGAAGGTGCTTCGGGACACCGTGACGCTATCCCAGCTGTCACACGGTGATCACCGTCGGCGTTCGACAAGGCGGGAACGGACGGTTGGTCACCCTCGCACAAAGGAAGGGCCGTACACCCGCGAGGGCGTGACACCGGTCACTGAGGTGAAGCGGTTTTCGACACTTCTCCGGCCCGGCGGGGGACTGTGGGATTCCACCAAATCGCTCCCCGCCCGCTGCCCGCATCGTCCCCTCGGCCGTCCGCGTCCGTCCGCCGGCCGGCGGGCGCGGGCCGTTCGCCGGCTGCACCGGGTGACCGTCGCGGGCGACGTCCCGGCCGGGGCCGAGGACGGAGGACGGCAGGGGGCAAGGGCTGGAAGACCGGCCGGGGCCGAGGGCGGGAAGAGCTGCTCGATCGAGGGTGACGTCTCGCACGGCACGACGGTCGCGGCCCCTCTCGCCGCGTAGCCGCCGTTCCACTCTGCGCACCAAGGGTGTCCGCATACTGGGCAATCCCCTCTTCCCGCCGGAAGGCCGCCCAGACTGGGCGCGTTTGTGCATCTGTCCCCCCACGTCGAACGGGTCACCCCATGCCGAGCACCACCGCCGTCGAACGCTCCAAGCGGGCCGACGACACCTCCTCCTCCCTCTCCCACGGCCTGAAGCAGCGTCACCTGTCGATGATCGCCCTCGGTGGGGTGATCGGCGCCGGCCTGTTCGTGGGATCGGGCGCGGGCATCGCCGCCGCCGGTCCCTCGATCGTCCTCGCCTACACCCTGTCCGGCCTGCTCGTGATGCTGGTGATGCGGATGCTGGGCGAGATGTCGGCGGCGTACCCGTCGTCGGGGTCGTTCTCCGCGCACGCCGAGCGGGCGTTCGGCCCATGGGCCGGGTTCACCGCGGGCTGGGCGTTCTGGGTGCTGCTGTGCACGGCGGTCGGCCTGGAGGGCATCGGCGCCGCGAAGATCGTCACCGGCTGGCTGCCGGGCACACCGGAGTGGGTGTGGGTGGCGCTGTTCATGGTGCTGTTCTGCGGCACGAACCTGGCGGCGGTACGGAACTTCGGCGAGTTCGAGTTCTGGTTCGCCGCGCTGAAGGTCGGCGCGATCGTCCTGTTCCTCGCCCTCGGCGCGCTCGCGATCGCCGGTGTGCTGCCCGGCACCGACTCACCGGGCGTCTCGCACCTCACCGCCTTCTTCCCGAACGGCGGCGACGGCCTGATCGTCGGCCTGCTCGCCTCCGTCTTCGCCTACGGCGGCCTGGAGACGGTGACCATCGCGGCGGCCGAGTCGGAGAACCCGACGCGCGGCGTGGCGAGCGCCGTGCGGACGGCGATGTGGCGTATCGCGCTGTTCTACATCGGCTCGATGGCGGTCGTCGTCACCCTCGTCCCCTGGGACTCGGAGGAGATCGTGACGAAGGGCCCGTACGTCGCCGCGCTCGACCGCCTCGGCATCCCGGGCGCCGGTCAGCTGATGAACGTGGTGGTGCTGGTCGCGCTGCTGAGCGCGATGAACGCCAACATCTACGGCTCCTCGCGCATCGCGTACTCCCTGGTCGAGCGCGGTCAGGGACCCAGGGCGCTGGCGAAGGTCTCGGGCGGGGTCCCGCGGATCGCGGTGCTGAGCAGCTGCTTCTTCGGTTTTGTGTGCGTGCTGCTCAGCTACTGGCGGCCGGACGACGTCTTCCCCTGGCTGCTGAACATGATCGGCGCGGTGATCCTGGTCGTCTGGTTCTTCACCGCCGCCTCCCAGCTGCGGCTGCGGCGCAGGCTGGAGGCCCAGTCACCCGAAAAGCTGATCGTGCGGATGTGGGCGTTCCCCTGGCTCACCTGGACCGCCCTGGCCGGCATGACGACGATCTTCGCCCTGATGGCCCGGGAGCCCGGTACACGGGTCCAGCTGTACGCGACGGGCGGGATGACCCTGGTCCTGGCGGCGGCCGGATACGTCCGGCAGCGCCGGCGCGCCCGGAGCTGACGCACCGCGCCGCACTGGACCGAACACGCGCTGAAAGGCCCTCACGTGTCTTGCGTGGGGGCCTTCGTCGTGCGCGCGGCATTGCCCGCGGCGGGCTTGCTGCTGCTAGGTTGTAGTTGCAATTATGTTGCAATAACAGGCCGGAGGGGATCCCCATGCCCGTCTACACACTTCCTGAGCTGCCGTACGACTACTCCGCGCTCGCTCCTGTGATCAGCCCGGAGATCATCGAGCTGCACCACGACAAGCACCACGCGGCGTATGTGAAGGGCGCCAACGACACGCTGGAGCAGCTCGCGGAGGCACGGGACAAGGAGCAGTGGGGGGCGATCAACGGCCTGGAGAAGAGCCTGGCCTTCCATCTCTCCGGGCACATCCTGCACTCGATCTACTGGCAGAACATGACCGGCCCGAAGGAGGGCGGCGGCGAGCCGCTGGAGAAGGACGGGCTGGGCGAGCTGGCGGACGCGATCGCCGAGTCCTTCGGGTCGTTCCAGAAGTTCAAGGCCCAGATGTCGAAGGCCGCGGCCACGACCCAGGGCTCAGGCTGGGGCGTCCTCGCCTACGAGCCGCTGAGCGGCCGGCTGATCGTCGAACAGGTCTACGACCACCAGGGCAACGTCGGTCAGGGCTCCACCCCGATCCTGGTCTTCGACGCCTGGGAGCACGCCTTCTACCTCCAGTACAAGAACCAGAAGGTCGACTTCATCGAGGCGATGTGGAAGGTGGTCGACTGGCAGGACGTGGCCAAGCGCTACGCGGCCGCGAAGTCCCGTACGGACGTGCTGCTTCTCGCTCCGTGAGCCCCGCACGCCCCGTACACCCCATGAGGCGCCCTGCCACGTGATCGTCTTCTCACCCTTCACGCAGGCAGGCGACACAAAGGAAGCCCCCGCGAGGACCTTGCTCGCGGGGGCTTCCGCTGACCCGCCGGGTCACAGGTTGCTGAAGTCCGGGCCCACCGTGCGGGTGCGCTTCAGCTCGTAGAAGCCGGGGATCGAGGCGACCGCGAGCGTGCCGTCCCACAGACGGGCGGCCTGTTCGCCCTTCGGTGCGGGAGTGACGACCGGGCCGAAGAAGGCGATCTGCTCGCCGTCCGGACCGGGGACGGCGATGATCGGGGTGCCGACGTCCTGACCGACCTTCTCGATGCCCTCCTTGTGGGAGGCGCGCAGCTCGGCGTCGAACTCGAAGTCCTCCTGGTCGGCGTAGTCGATCAGGTCGGCGGGCAGGCCGGTCTCCTCCAGCGCGGCGGCGATGGCCTCGCGGGTGGCGCCCTCGCCGCGGTTGTGGAAGCGGGTGCCGAGCGCGGTGTAGAGCGGACCGAGGACCTGCTCGCCGTGCTTCTGCCAGGCCGCGGTCACCACGCGCACCGGCGGCCACGCCTGGGTGGCGAGCATCTCGCGGTACTCCTCGGGCAGCTCGTCCATCCGGGACTCGTTCAGCACCGCCAGGCTCATGATGTGCCAGCGGACCTCGATGTCCCGCAGCTTCTCCACTTCCAGCACCCACCGGGAGGTCATCCAGGCCCAGGGGCACAGCGGGTCGAACCAGAAGTCGACGGGGGTCCTGCCGGACGACGGGGTCGCGGTGGCGGTGGTCTCGGGCATGACTCTCCTCAACGGTCGCTTTTTCCACGTCAACACCGACCGTCGGCCCGCACATTCCCTGCTGCCACGTGTCAGGGGCACATGGCAGGATCATTCCTGTCCTCATCCAGAACACGATCGAGGGAGTACCGTCCGTGCCCGGTGAGAATCTGTCCCGCGACGAGGCCCGGGAGCGGGCCGCGCTGCTGTCCGTCGAGGGCTACGAGGTGTCCCTGGACGTGCGTTCCGCGGTGGGCGAGGAGACCGGGGAGGAGCCGCGGACGTTCCGGTCCGTGACCACGATCCGCTTTCGCTGCAACGAGCCCGGCGCGTCCAGTTTCGCCGACCTGATCGCGCCCAGCGTCACCGCCGTCTCGCTCAACGGCAAGGACCTCGATCCCAGCGAGGTCTTCGACGGCTCCCGGATCGTCCTGGAGGACCTGGCCGCCGACAACGAGCTGATCGTGGACGCCCAGTGCGCCTACTCCCGCACCGGCGAGGGCCTGCACCGCTTCGTCGACCCGGAGGACGGCGAGGTCTATCTCTACACCCAGTACGAGCCGGCCGACGCCCGCCGGGTCTTCGCGAACTTCGAGCAGCCCGACCTCAAGGCGCCCTTCCGCTTCGAGGTGCGGGCGCCGGAGGGCTGGACGGTGTGGAGCAACGGGGCCGGCGAGCTGCACGACGGGGTGTGGCGGTTCGCCGAGACCAAGCCGATCTCGACGTACATCACCTGTGTGGTGGCGGGGCCGTACCACTATGTGACCGACACCTACGAGCGGGTGCTCAAGGACGGCACGCGGCTTCGGATCCCGCTCGGCGCCCTGTGCCGCAAGGGGCTCGCCCGGCACTTCGACCCCGACGACATCTTCCTGGTCACCAAGCAGGGCCTGGACTTCTTCCACGACCACGTCGACTACCCGTACCCGTTCGGCAAGTACGACCAGGCGTTCGTGCCGGAGTACAACCTGGGCGCGATGGAGAACCCGGGCCTGGTGACCTTCCGGGAGGAGTACATCTTCCGGGGGAAGGTGACACGGGCCTCCTACGAGGCACGGGCCAACGTCGTCCTGCACGAGATGGCGCACATGTGGTTCGGCGACCTGGTCACCATGGAGTGGTGGGACGACCTGTGGCTGAAGGAGTCCTTCGCCGACTTCATGGGCACCTTCGCCCTGGTCGGCGCGACCCGCTTCACCGACGGCTGGATCACCTTCGCCAACCGCCGCAAGGCGTGGGCGTACCGGCAGGACCAGCTGCCCTCCACGCACCCGATCACCGCGGACATCCGCGATCTGCAGGACGCCAAGCTGAACTTCGACGGCATCACCTACGCCAAGGGCGCCAGCGTCCTCAAGCAGCTGGTGGCGTACGTCGGCCGGGACGCGTTCCTGGAGGGCGCCCGCCGCTACTTCAAGCGGCACGCGTACGGCAACACGCGCCTGTCCGACCTGCTGGCGGTCCTGGAGGAGACCAGCGGCCGGGACCTGGGCACATGGGCGCGGGCCTGGCTGCGGACGGCGGGGGTCAACTCGCTGACCCCGCAGGTGGTGCTGGGCCCCGACGGCACCGTCGAGGAGCTGGCCGTCCTGCAGGAGGCCGCGCCGTCCCACCCCGAGCTGCGCCCGCACCGGGTGGCGGTGGGCCTGTACCGGCGTTCCCCAAAGGGGGCGCTGGAGCGGTACGCGCGCGCCGAAGTGGACGTGGACGGCGCCCGGACGGTCGTGACGGAGCTGGCCGGTCAGGACGCCCCGGAGCTGGTGCTGGTCAACGACGACGACCTCACCTACTGCAAGATCCGCTTCGACGACACCTCGCTGGCCACCCTGCGGGAGCACCTGGGCGCGCTGACCGATCCGCTGGCCCGCGCCCTGTGCTGGACGGCGCTGTGGAACATGACCCGGGACGCGCTGCTGCCCGCCCGGGACTTCATCGGCCTGGTGCTGCGCTTCGCGGGCCGCGAGTCCGACATCGGTGTGCTGCAGATGCTGCACACCTGGGCGGAGTCGGCGCTCGTGCACTACGCGGCGCCGCAGTGGCGCACGACGGGCGGACGGCTGCTGGCCGAGGGCGCGCTGGCCGAGCTGCGGCAGGCCGAGCCGGGGGGCGAGCACCAGCTGGCGTGGGCGCGCTTCTTCGCCACGACGGCCTCCGACCCGGACCACCTGGAGCTGCTGAAGGGCCTGCTGGACGGCACGGAGGAGATCGAGGGGCTGGAGGTCGACCAGGAGCTGCGCTGGTCGTTCCTGGAGCCGCTGGCGGCGCACGGGGTGGCGGACGAGAAGACGCTCGCCGGCGAACTCGCCCGTGACGACACCGCCTCCGGCAAGCGGCGTCAGGTGCGCTGCCTGGCCGCGCGGCCCTCGGCCGCCGTCAAGGAGCAGGCGTGGGCGCAGGTGGTGGAGTCGGAGGAGCTGTCGAACGCGCTGGTCGAGGCGACGATCGCGGGCTTCGTCCAGCCCTCCCAGCGGGAGTTGCTCGCGCCGTACGCGCCGAAGTACTTCGAGGCGATCGAGCGGGTGTGGACCGAGCGGTCCATCCAGATCGGGATGGACGTGGTACGGGGCCTGTTCCCGTGGCTCCAGGACTCGCAGGAGACTCTGGAGGCGGCGGACGCGTGGCTCGCCGCGCACGAGCAGGCCGCGCCCGCCCTGCGCCGGCTGGTCCTGGAGGCGCGGGACGACCTGGCCCGGGCACTGCGCGGACAGGCGTGCGACGCGGCAGCCGGGTCCGCGGCCGGATGACCCCCACCTCTGGCCAAAGATCAGGCGCGCAGTCATCGTTACAAAATCCCGGCACAACAGGCCGTAACCCCTGGTCCACCCCTCGGGGACCAGGGGTTTTCGGTATCCGAACACCCGTCCTTTAGGGCGGTCTTGTCCTGATTCGTCGACGCTCCTGTAACAGGGGTTACAGGCCGGGCCCGGCCCGGGAAACGTGCCGGACATGAACCACAACACTCCGCTTTTCCCCCGCCCGTCCCACCAGGCCTCCCCCCGCCCCCTGCACCACCTCGCCGAGACGCACCGTCAGGTCCTGACCGCCGCTCAGCTGCGCGCGCACGGAGTGTCGGCCGCCGAGACGGCCGAGCGATGCCGCAGCGGCGGCCCCTGGCAGCAGATCCTGCCGGGGGTGTACCTGCTCCACCCGGGCCCGCCGACCAGCGAGGAGCGGCTGCACGCGGTGCTGATGTACGCCGCCCGCGCATCGCTTCCCCGGCCGGCGCCCGGGGTGCCCGTGCAGCCCACCGCCCAGGTCCCGCACCGTCCGGCGCCCGTCGATGCGATGATCACCGGGCTGGCGGCCCTGACCCTGCACGGCTTCGCCTCCTCCCCCGCCCTGACGTCCCTGAAGAAGATCGACGTCCTGGTGGAGCGCGTCCGCCGGCTGCGTTCGACGGGCTGCGCCCGGATCGTCCGCACGGCCGTCCTGCCGGCGCCGGACATGGTCACCGGGCTGCCGGTGGCCCCGGTGCCGCGCGCCCTGGCGGACGCGGTGGCCGACCTGTCGGACGCGGGTACGGTACGGCGGCTGCTGACCGAGGCGGTGCGCGACGGGTACTGCGAACCGGCGGCGATCGTACGGGAGTTGACCAGTGCGCGGCTTCTGAACCGGCCGCATGTGGTGGACGCGGTGGACCTGCTGCTGGCCGAGGGACGAGCCCTCGCGGAGGACCGGCTGTACCGGATGGTCCGCGAGTACGGCCTGCCCGATCCGGTCTGGAACGTGGACCTGCGTCTGCCGGGCGGCCCCCATCTGGGCAGCCTGGACGCGTACTGGCCCGAGCAGGCGGTCGCGGTGGAGCTGGACACCCGCGCCTCCCGGCCGGACGAGGACGCCCGGTGGTCGGAGAGCGTCCGCAAGCGCGAGCACCTGGAGCGCCTGGGCATCACGGTCGTCCACATCACGCCCAGGAAGCTGCGCGACGCGATGGAGCAGCAGGCGGCGGTGGTGCGCACGGCCCTGCTGGCCGCCGCCGACCGCGATCCGGCGGCGTATGTCGTGGTGCTGCCCCGGTAGGGGGGCCGGGCGCACCACCGCAGGAGGGGAGCGGAGGGACCGCCGGGCGTCACGGCCGGTGGTCCCTCCGCGTGCGTCCGGGTACGGGTGACGGTGCGTCAGTCTCCGCAGAACTCCGCCTCGATGACCGCGTCGCCGTCGCCCGCCCCGTCGCCGTTGAAAAAGAGACCGCACACGGGCCGCCGGGGTTCCTCCGGTCACGATGGCCGGCCGGTTCCCGCCCTTCCGCGGCGGCCTTCCCCGGCGACGGCTCCGCTCGCGGTCCCCCGGGCCGCCGGCCGGGTCCGTGCGGGCGCCGGGGCGGTGCCGGGACGGCACGCGGTGCGGGACGGCGGGGCCGGCCGGGAAGCGCGGCGGTCTTCCCGCCGCCGTGGCGCCGCTCGCCGGGCGGGGACGTCCACGGGCGGTCCGCCCGTCGTCCCTACGGGCGGTCCACCCGTCCCGCCGCCGGACGCTCGCGCCACAGGCGCAGACCCGCGTCGACCAGACCGACCCGGGGCAGTGCGGGAACCGCCTCCAGGGGGTGCCAGGCCGCGCGGTCCGTGGAGCCGCCCGTCTCGTCGCGCAGTTCACCGCCGATGACGCGGGCCTCGTAGAGGATGCGCAGACCGTGGAAGTCGGCGCGGGTGCCCAGACGGCGCGGGTAGGTGCGGCGGACGGAATCCATGCCCAGGAGGGCGACCGGTTCGATGGTGTAGCCGGTCTCCTCCTCGGCCTCGCGGACGACGGTGTCGTAGGGATCCTCGCCGTGCTCCATGCCGCCGCCGGGCAGGGTCCAGCGGCGGGCGCCGTCGGCGGCCACCCAGCGGGCCATCAGCAGCCGTCCGTCCCTGACGCATACGGCGTAGGCCGCCACCCTCAACTCTTTGTGCATGAAGGGACGTTACGGCGTACTCCGGAGAAGAGCGGCCCAACGTCGGGCAGGAGGGCCCGGTTTGAGTGATTATCTTCCGGATAACGCATGGCGGAAGTACGCCATGGCTTCATTCCGTCACGGTCAGCTCTCGTCAAACAACTTTCCTCTGGGTAAAGCTGAGCGCTCGTCCGGCCCGACATCCGGACGCCGCGACCGGATCCGGTCGCGCACACACCTGGTTCCTTTACCTGCAAGGAATACCAATGACCTCCGATCCCCAGCGCGCACCGCTCGGCGGTGCCAGACGCCTGGCCCGCATCGCCACCGCGGCCGGCGTGGTGGCCGCGCTCTCCATCGCAGGGCCGATACCCCTGGCCGTCGCTCTGGACGGCCCGACCCCCACCGACCCGACCGTCAAGGAGACGGACGACAAACTCGGTTCGGCCGACGCCGAACTGCTCGCCGAGGCCAAGGCCGAGGGCGCCAAGCACGTCACCATGATGATCGCCACCGCGCCCGGGCAGACCGAGCAGGTCGCCAGGCAGCTGGACGCGGTCAAGGGCGGCGCCGTGGGCCTCACCTACGACAAGCTCGGCTATGTGCGCGCCACCGTGCCGACGGGCACAGCGGATGCGGCGATCGCCGCCGCCGCGAAGCTGTCCTCGGTGCGGGCCATCGACCTCAAGCAGGACATCCCGATCGACGACCCGCGGCCGGACGCGGGCTCCGCCCAGGGCGCCAAGGGCCACAAGGGCGGCGGCAAGGGCTCCTACCCGGCGCCGGGCAAGAACACGCCCGCCGTGAACCCGTACAACCCGTCCTTCGAGACGGGGGCCGTCGACTTCGTGAGGAAGAACCCGAAGGCGGACGGCCGGGGCATCACCATCGGCATCCTCGACACCGGTGTGGACCTCGCCCACCCGGCGCTGCAGAAGACCACCACCGGCGAGCGCAAGATCGTCGACTGGGTGACCGCGACGGACCCGATCGTCGACGGCGACCGGACCTGGCGCCCGATGACGGACTCCGTCTCCGGGCCCTCCTTCACCTACGGCGGCACGGCCTGGAAGGCCCCGGCGGGCTCGTACCGCATCAGCACGTTCGCGGAGTCGTACACCGCCGGCGGCGACGCGGGCGGGGACGTGAACCGCGACGGCGACACCACCGACGTCTGGGGCGTGCTGTACGACCCGGCGGCCGGCACGGTCCGGGTGGACCTGAACAACAACCACGACTTCACCGACGACACGCCGATGAAGCCGTACAAGGACGGCTTCCAGATCGGCTACTTCGGCACCGACGACCCGAAGACGGACGTCGCCGAGCGGCAGCCGTTCGTCGTGGAGATCCGCAAGGACGTGCCGATGGATCCCCTCGGCGGATCCTGGGCCGGCAAGAAGGCCGACTTCGTCAACATCGGCCTGATCGAGTCCTCGCACGGTACCCACGTCGCCGGCATCACCGCCGCCCACGGCCTGTTCGGCGGCAGGATGAACGGCGCCGCCCCGGGCGCGAAGATCGTCTCCTCCCGGGCCTGCAACTGGAACGGTGGCTGCACCAGCGTCGCGCTCACCGAGGGCATGATCGACCTCGTCGTCAACCGCGGCGTGGACATCGTCAACATGTCCATCGGCGGCCTGCCCGCGCTCAACGACGGCAACAACGCCCGCGCGGAGCTGTACACGCGGCTCATCGACACCTACGGCGTGCAGCTTGTGATCTCGGCGGGCAACAGCGGCCCGGGCCTGAACACCATCGGTGACCCCGGTCTCGCCGACAAGGTCGTCTCGGTCGGCGCGTCCGTCTCCAAGGAGACCTGGGCGGCCAACTACGGCTCCGTGGTGAGCAGGAAGTACGCCATGATGCCGTTCTCCTCGCGCGGTCCGCGTGAGGACGGCGGCTTCACGCCGACCCTCTCGGCGCCGGGCGCGGCCATCAACACCACGCAGACCTGGATGCCCGGCGGCCCGGTCGCCGAGGCGGGCTACTCGCTCCCGGCCGGCTACTCGATGCTCCAGGGCACCTCGATGGCGTCCCCGCAGGCGGCCGGCGCGGCCGCGCTGCTGCTGTCGGCGGCGAAGCAGAAGCACATCGACCTTCCCCCGGCGAAGCTGCGCACCGCGCTGACCTCGACCGCCAAGCACATCGAGGGCGAGCAGCCGCACAGTGAGGGCGCGGGCCTGATCGACGTCGTCAAGGCCTGGAAGTCGATCCAGCACGGCGCCACCGCGCACGCCTACGCGGTCAAGGCCCCGGTCGACACCTCGCTGTCCTGGGCGCTGAAGACGCCGGGCTTCGGCACCGGCCTGTACGACCGCGAGGGCGGCCTGAAGAAGGGCCAGAAGAAGACCTACGAGGTCCAGATCACCCGCACCACGGGCCCGGCCGGCTCCGTCACCCACCATCTGGGCCTGAAGAACGACGACGGCACCTTCCGGATCCTCGGCCCGCGCACGGTCTCGCTGCCGCTGAACAAGCCGGTGACGGTGAGGATCGAGGCGCGTCCCCGCGCCGCCGGTGTGCACAGCGCGATCCTCGAGGTGAACGACCGCCGCACCGAGGGCGTGGACCGGCAGATCATGCTGACGGTCGTGGTCGCCTCGGACCTCGCCAAGCCGTCCTGGACCCACGCGGTGTCCGGCGTCGTGCAGCGCAACAGCACCCGGTCGTACTTCGTGACGGTCCCGGAGGGCGCGAAGACCCTCGAGGTGGCGATGAGCGGACTCAAGGCCGGCAGCCAGACCCGCTTCATCGCGATCCACCCCTACGGCACCCCGGTGGACCCGACCTCGACCCCGAACTGCTACCCGAACTACGACAACCCGGCCAACACCTGCCGCCCGGACGTGCGGTCGTACAGCGACCCGACGCCGGGCGTGTGGGAGATCGAGGTCGAGGCCCGTCGTACGTCGCCGCTGCTCGACAACCCGTTCACGCTGACCGCGGCCGTGTACGGCCTGGACTTCAGCCCCGCGGTGCAGACGGTCGAGGAGGCCAGGGCCGGTGTGCCGGCCCCGGTGTCCTGGACGCTGACGAACAGGCTCGCCGGGCTGGACGCCAGGCTGAAGGGCGGCTCCCTCGGCTCGTCGAAGTCGGACCGTCCCACCATCGCCGACGGTGACACGCACACCACGACCGTCGTCGTGCCGGAGGGCGCCGAGCGGCTGGACGTCACCATCGGCAATGTCTCGGACGCCGGGGCCGACCTGGACCTGTACGTCTTCAACGCCGCCGGCCAGCGGGTCGCCTACTCGGCGGCGGGCGGCTCGGAGGAGTCCGTCTCCATCGCCAACCCCGCCCCGGGCACGTACACCGTCGAGATCGACGCCTACTCGGTGCCGGCCGGCTCCACGGCCTACGACTACCGGGACGTGTACTACTCGGCGGCGCTCGGCTCGGTGAAGGTCGACGAGTCGAAGGTGCACCCGCTCGCCCCGAACGGTACGGCGCGGATCTCCGCGGAGGTCGTCGCCCATGAGCCGGCTCCCGAGGGCCGCGAGTTCTTCGGCGAGGTCCGGGTGCTCAACGCCCGTGGCACCGTCGCGGGCATCGGCAGTGTGAAGATCGGCAAGGTCGTTCCGTAAGGCCGTCGGGCCGTGATCGTCGCGGTCCTTCCGCGAACGGCAGTGGGGGCGGGTGTCCGTGCGGGCACCCGCCCCCCTTCGCTTTCCGGCGGCGCAGGCCCGGAAGGATCGGGGAGGCGTACATCACACCCGTGCGCCGCCCGGTCCTGGGGCGGAGCCCGGCGGGCAGGCGCCCGGCAGCACGGCTTGCGGCGGAAAACCCCTTCCGGGCGATTTTCTGCAGTCCGGTGCCGGGGGAGCGACAAGACCGCAGGTCCGCTCCGGGTGCGCCCGCTCCCGTCCCCGGACCCGCGGGGCAGAGAGCAGGACAAAGGGTGGGACAAAGGATTGGACAGAGGGGCCGGGGCGGACCGCATGATGGAGGGGCCTCGGCGCCGAGCCGTACGCACGCACAGCACATGGCAGCACACGTGGAGGAGTCACTGTGAGGATCGGAATCGTCGGAGCCACCGGTCAGGTCGGCACGGTCATGCGCAGGATCCTCACGGAGCGCGACTTCCCCGTGACCGAGCTGCGCCTGTTCGCCTCGGCCCGCTCGGCCGGGAAGGTCCTGGACGGGGTGACCGTGGAGGACGCGGCCACCGCGGACTACACCGGCCTGGACATCGTCCTGTTCTCGGCGGGCGGCGCGACCTCGAGGGCGCTGGCGGAGAAGGTCGCCTCGCAGGGCGCCGTGGTGATCGACAACTCCTCGGCGTGGCGCAGGGACCCGGACGTGCCGCTGGTGGTGGCCGAGGTCAACCCGCACGCGCTCGCCCACCGCCCCAAGGGCATCGTCGCCAACCCGAACTGCACCACGATGGCCGCGATGCCGGTCCTCAAGCCGCTGCACCAGGAGGCGGACCTGCAGGCGCTGGTCGTCTCCTCCTACCAGGCGGTGTCCGGCTCGGGTCTCGCGGGCGTCGCCGAGCTGCACGGCCAGGCGCAGAAGGTGATCGCCGACGCCGACAAGCTCACCCACGACGGCGAGGCCGTCGACTTCCCCGAGCCGGCCGTGTACAAGCGCACCATCGCCTTCAATGTGCTGCCCTTCGCCGGGAACCTCGTCGACGACGGTCTGAACGAGACCGACGAGGAGCAGAAGCTGCGCCACGAGTCCCGCAAGATCCTGGAGATCCCGGACCTGAAGGTCTCCGGCACCTGTGTGCGCGTCCCCGTGTTCACCGGTCACTCCCTGCAGGTCAACGCCCGGTTCGCCCGCCCGATCAGCCCCGAGCGCGCCGTCGAGCTGCTGAAGGACGCCCCCGGGGTCGAGCTGTCGGACATCCCGACCCCGCTGCAGGCGGCCGGCAAGGACCCGTCGTACGTCGGCCGCATCCGCCGCGACGAGACGGTGGAGAACGGTCTCGCCCTGTTCATCTCCAACGACAACCTCCGCAAGGGCGCGGCGCTGAACGCCGTGCAGATCGCGGAGCTGGTGGCGGCGGAGCTGAAGGGCTGAGCACCTTCGGATGGGGGGCTAAGGTCTCCTGACCTCGTGGAGGAAGCAGCCGTACTCGACGGCCCGGACGTGGACCAGTGCCACGGCCGGGCCGTCGCACGCTTTCCGCGGACCGCTCCCGCCGACGCCGCCCCGGCCGGCTCCCCGCCGAGGACGCGGCCGCCGGTGGAGCTACGGCGCGAAAGGTGCGGGGCACGGTGCGCATCGGTGCCCGGCGGACCGCCTCCGCCCGGGCCCGGGCCCGCCGGAAGTTCGTCGCCCGAACCGGCCCTCACGTGGAAGGATGGCGCAATCCCCACATGACGAGGAGATGACCGCGTGCCTGGCACAAACCTGACTCGCGAAGAGGCGCAGCAGCGGGCGCAGCTGCTCACCGTCGACTCGTACGAGATCGAGCTCGACCTCTCCGGCGCACAGGAGGGGGGCGTCTACCGGTCCGTGACCACGGTGCGCTTCGACGTCGCCGAGGACAACGCCTCCTCCTTCATCGACCTGGTGGCCCCGGCCGTGCACGAGGTGACCCTCAACGGCGACGCGCTGGACCCGGCCGAGGTCTTCCAGGACTCCCGGATCGCGCTGCCGGGCCTGCTGCGGGGCCGCAACGTCCTGCGGGTCGTCGCGGACTGCGCGTACACCAACACCGGCGAGGGCCTGCACCGCTTCGTCGACCCCGTCGACAACCAGGTCTACCTGTACACCCAGTTCGAGGTCCCGGACGCCCGCCGGGTCTTCGCCTCCTTCGAGCAGCCGGACCTGAAGGCCACCTTCCAGTTCACGGTCAAGGCGCCCGAGGGCTGGACGGTCGTGTCCAACTCGCCGACCCCCGAGCCCCGGGACAACGTCTGGGTGTTCGAGCCGACGCCGCGCCTCTCGACCTATGTCACGGCGCTGATCGCCGGGCCGTACCACAGCGTGCACAGCGTGTACGAGAGGGACGGGCAGTCGATCCCGCTCGGCATCTACTGCCGGCCCTCGCTCGCCGAGTTCCTCGACGCGGACGCGGTCTTCGAGGTGACCCGGCAGGGCTTCGACTGGTTCCAGGAGAAGTTCGACCACCCCTACCCGTTCAAGAAGTACGACCAGCTGTTCGTGCCCGAGTTCAACGCGGGCGCGATGGAGAACGCGGGCGCGGTGACCATCCGCGACCAGTACGTCTTCCGCTCCAAGGTGACCGACGCGGCGTACGAGATGCGCGCGGAGACCATCCTGCACGAGCTGGCCCACATGTGGTTCGGCGACCTGGTCACCATGGAGTGGTGGAACGACCTGTGGCTGAACGAGTCGTTCGCCACGTACACCTCCATCGCCTGCCAGGCCGCCGCACCCGGCTCGAGGTGGCCGCACGCGTGGACCACGTTCGCCAACTCGATGAAGACCTGGGCCTACCGGCAGGACCAGCTGCCCTCCACCCATCCGATCATGGCGGACATCCGCGACCTGGACGATGTGCTCGTCAACTTCGACGGCATCACCTACGCCAAGGGGGCCAGCGTCCTCAAGCAGCTGGTGGCGTACGTCGGCCAGGACGAGTTCTTCCGGGGCGTGCAGACGTACTTCAAGCGGCACGCGTACGGCAACACGCGTCTGTCCGATCTGCTCACCGCGCTGGAGGAGACCTCCGGGCGCGATCTGCGGACCTGGTCGGGGAAGTGGCTGGAGACGGCCGGGATCAACATCCTGCGCCCCGAGATCGAGACGGACGCGGACGGGGTGATCACCTCCTTCGCGGTCCGCCAGGAGGCCCCCGCCCTGCCCGCCGGCGCCAAGGGCGAGGCGGTCCTGCGTCCGCACCGGATCGCGATCGGCCTGTACGACCTGGACGAGGCGAGCGGCCGGCTGGTGCGTGCCGCGGACGGCCGGATCGAGCTGGACGTGGACGGCGAGCTGACCGCCGTGCCGCAGCTGACCGGGCGGCGCCGTCCGGCGGTGATCCTGCTCAACGACGACGACCTGTCCTACGCCAAGGTGCGTCTGGACGAGGAGTCGCTCGCCGTCGTCACCGAGCACCTGGGCGACTTCGCGTCCTCGCTGCCGCGCGCCCTGTGCTGGGCCGCGGCCTGGGACATGACCCGGGACGGGGAGCTGGCCACCCGCGACTATCTGTCGCTGGTGCTGTCCGGGATCGGCAAGGAGTCCGACATCGGCGTCGTGCAGTCGCTGCACCGCCAGGTGAAGCTGGCCATCGACCTGTACGCCGACCCGGCCGCCCGCGAGGCTCTGCTCACCCGCTGGACGGACGCCACGCTGGCCCATCTGCGCACGGCAGAGGCGGGCAGCGACCACCAGCTGGCGTGGGCACGCGCCTTCGCGGCGACCGCGCGTACGCCGGAGCAGCTGGACCTGCTCGAGTCCCTGCTGGACGGCTCGCACACGATCGAGGGCCTGGCCGTGGACACGGAGCTGCGCTGGGCGTTCGTGAAGCGGCTGGCGGCCATGGGCCGGTTCGGCGAGCCGGAGATCGCCGGCGAGTACGAGCGGGACCGGACCGCGGCCGGTGAGCGGCACGCGGCCACCGCGCGGGCCGCCCGTCCGACGCCGGAGGCCAAGGCGGAGGCCTGGGCGTCGGTCGTCGAGTCCGACAAGCTCCCGAACGCCGTCCAGGAGGCGGTCATCGCGGGCTTCGTCCAGACCGAGCAGCGCGAGCTGCTCGCGCCGTACACCGAGCGGTACTTCGAGGTGGTCAAGGACATCTGGGAGTCGCGCTCGTACGAGATGGCCCAGCAGATCGCCGTCGGTCTCTACCCGTCGGTCCAGGTGTCCGAGGACACCCTGCGCAAGACCGACCAGTGGCTGGCCTCGGCCGAGCCGAACGTCGCCCTGCGCCGGCTGGTCTCGGAGTCCCGGGCGGGCGTCGAACGCGCCCTGAAGGCCCAGGCGGCGGACGCGGCGGCGGCCCGGGCCTGACAGCCCGACGCCCGTGCGCTGAACCCGTGCGCTGACCCCGTGCGCTGAACCCGTGCGCTGAACCCGTGCGTTGAAAGGGGGCGCCCGCTGCCGGGCGCCCCTCGGCGTGTGCGGCGCCGGGGCCCGGGCGCACCGGGCACCCGGTCCCGGCGGGCCGGTGGTCCGCGGCCCGCTCAGCCCACATGGGCGGTGAGCGCCGCCTCGACCGCGGCCTCGTCGGCCGTGTCCGCCGCCCAGGCGACATAGCCGTCGGGGCGGACCAGAACGGCCGTACGGCGCCCGCTCGCCCAGCGCCGCGCGGTCAGCCGGCCGGACCGGTCCGGGCCGACCGGGTGCGTGTGCGGGGAGATCAGCACGAACCGGCCGCCGCGCAGGGCCTCGTAGAGGCGGCCGCCGCCGGCGAGGGCGATGTCCGGGGCCCGGGCGCCGACCAGGGGGTGGGCGCCCCAGGGAGCGGCGTACCGGTAGCCGATGCCGGTGATCTGCCCGACCGCCCTGCGGCGGAGAGGACCGGTCTTGTCGAGGGCGGTGACCAGCACGGCGCGCAGGGCCAGCGTCCAGGGACGGCGGGCCATGGCGAGCCGGAGGACGCCGCCGCTGCTGCGCAGCACGGACCTGCCGACGGGGTGGCGTTCGCTCTGGTAGGTGTCGAGCAGCGTCTCGGGCGCGTGCCCGGTGACGACCTGGGCGAGCTTCCAGCTCAGATTGGCCGCGTCCTGCAGACCGGTGTTCATGCCCTGGCCGCCGGCCGGGCTGTGCACATGGGCGGCGTCGCCGGCGAGGAGGACCCGGCCGACGCGGTAGGCGGGCACCTGGCGTTCGTCGCTGTGGAAACGGGACATCCAGCGGGCGTCGTGCATGCCGTAGTCACGGCCGAGGGCGAGCCGGGCGATCTCCTTCACCTCGTCGAGGCCGACGGGTGCGTCCTCGGGCACGGCGACATCGCGGCGCCAGACGATGGCCCGGTAGTAGCCGTCGCCGAAGGGCGCGAGAAAGGCGAAGGCGTCACCGACGGCGCTGACGGTCAGCAGGGTGTCGGGCGGCTCGGCGAGGCGTACGTCGGCGAGGACGACGGAACGGATCACCGCGCGCCCCGGGAACGGCAGCCCGACCGCCTCGCGCACGGCACTGCGCACCCCGTCCGCGCCGACGACGTACGCCGCGCGCAGCGCCTCCGGCCGGCCGCCGGGTGCGCGGACCCGGACCGTCACCCCGTCCGCGTCCTGGGTCAGGCCGGTCACCTCGGTCTCGTACCGGAAGTCCACACCGGCCTCGGCCGCGCGCCGCTCCAGGGCCTTCTCCACCTCGTACTGCGGCAGGACGAGCACATGGCGGAAGCGGGAGGGCAGGGTGGTGAGGTCGAGGGAGAGCCGGCCGAAGAGCTGGAGCCGGGCCAGGCGTTGGCCGACGGCCTCCAGACCGTCGGCGAGGCCGCGGGCGTCGAGCTGCTCGAGGCTGCGGGCGTGCAGGGCGAAGGCGCGGGAGAGGTTGCTGATCCGGTGCGGCCGCTTCTCGACGAGGGTGACGGGGACGCCGGCGGCGGCGAGGTCACCCGCCAGGAGCAGCCCGGTGGGGCCGGCCCCGACGACGAGGACGGACGCGGAGTCGGTGGAATCGGTGGAGTCGGTGGAGTCGGTGCCGGGGGTGCGGTGTCCAGTGGTACCGGTCATGGATGCCTCCTGGTACCAACATCTGCCGGTCGGCGCCCGCCGGCAACGGCGTGCGCCCGCGGTCCGGCGTCATCCGGCCACACCGCGCCCGTGACCGGTCCACGCCCCCGGAACACGCCCAGGGCGCCCACCTCGCCCACGTACGGCAGACGTACGGCGGTGCGGTACTGCTGCGGGTACCGCGGTACCGCAATACGTGGTCGGGGTCGGCGCCCTCGGTGTGCGTGTGGTCAGGCCTTGGCCTTGACGTCCACGTTCCCGCTCGTGTCCTGGCCCTTCCTGGGCTTGGTCAGGACCATGACCAGACCCGTGATGACCAGGAACAGGACGATCGGAAGAGCGACGAAGAGCCCCAGCGTCTCGGCGACGCTCAGACCCGTGCCGGGGTCGTCGCCGTCGTCGGGGATCAGCGCGAGCGCAGGAGACGTCATGAGCAGCATCATCAGCGTCGTACCGGCGGCCAGGGTGCCGGCGCGCAGGGCGTTCTTCTTGTCCACAGTGCAAACGTAGCGAATGCCCGGGCGCGGTGTGCGCCCGGGGTGCCGAATGAGATCCCGTGGTGTCCTTCCCGCCCGTCAGTCTCCCTTTTCCCGCGCCTTCTGCTTCTCCTGTCCGGCCTTCCCCCGGGCTTCTGTCCCCGCCTTCCCTCTGGTCTCCCGGGCTTCCCCCTCGGCTTCTCCCCCGTCCTCCGCACCGGCTTCCACCCCGGTCCGCAGCACGTCCGTCAGGGCGTGCAGCCGGGGCGAGGCGGCGAGGTCCTCCAGGGTCACCGGGCGGCCCTCGGCGTCGGCGACGGGCAGGCGCCAGTTGGGGTACTGGTCCCGGGTGCCGGGCAGGTTCTGCGGGCGCCGGTCGCCGACGGTGTCCGGAAGCCAGAGGCCGATCATGCGGGCGGGCGTGCGCAGCAGGAAGCGGTGAACGGCCTGAATCCGCTCCTCCTCCGCGACGGCGTGACCGCCGTCGCCGGTGTCCTCCAGCAGGCCCAGTTCCGTCAGCAGCGCCAGCCACTCGCGGACGTCCTCGGCCGCCTCCGCGCGCTCCTCCTCCAGCGGGCGGGTGAGCAGGCCGAGGCGGTGGCGCAGTGCGACGTGCTCACCGGTGAGACGGGCGGCGGTGGGCGGCAGGTCGTGGGTGGTGGCGGTGGCCAGGCAGTCGGCGCGCCAGCGCCCGGGGGGCAGCGGGCGGCCGTCGCCGTCCCAGTCCCGTTCGAACCACAGCACCGATGTGCCGAGCACCCCGCGCCGGTCCAGGGCCTCGCGCACCCCGGGCTCCACCGTCCCCAGGTCCTCGCCGATCACCACGGACCCCGCCCGTGAGGCCTCCAGCACCAGGGTGGCGAGCATGGCCTCGGGGTCGTAACGGACGTAGGTGCCTTCCGTGGGCGGGTGGCCCCGCGGCACCCACCACAGCCGGAACAGGCCCATGACATGGTCGATGCGCAGGGCGCCGGCGTAGCGGAACAGGGCGCGCAGCAGCTCGCGGAAGGGCGCGCAGCCGGAGGCGGCGAGCCGGTCGGGACGCCAGGGCGGCAGGCCCCAGTCCTGGCCGCGTGCGTTGAAGGCGTCCGGCGGGGCGCCGACGGACATGCCGGTCGCGAAGTGGTCCTGCTGGGCCCAGGCGTCGGCCCCGCCGGGGTGCACGCCGACGGCGAGGTCGTGCACGATCCCGATCGGCATGCCCGCCTCGCGGGCGGTGCGCTGGGCGGCGGTGAGCTGCTCGTCGGTGAGCCAGGCGAGCCAGGCGTGGAAGTCGACGCGGTCCCTCAGCTCGGCGCGGGCGCGGGCGGTCTCGGCCGAGCGCGGGTCCCGCAGTCCCTCGGGCCAGCGGCTCCAGTCGCTGCCGTGCACCTCCGCGAGGGCGTACCAGGTGGCGTGGTCCTCCAGGGCCCGGCCCTGTCCGGCGAGGAAGCCGGCGCAGGCGGCGCGGCGGCCGGGTCCGAGCGGCACCTGGCGCACCAGCTCCAGCGCCTGCCGCTTCAGCTCCCACACCGCGTCCCGGTCGATGAGGGCGCCCCCGCCCTCCGTGTCCAGGACGGCGGAGCGCAGCCGGTCCGCCCGCTCCAGCAGGGACCGCAGCCGCTCGCGGTCCTCGACGTACGCGAACTCGGGGACGTCCTCGACGCGCAGGTGCACGGGGTCGGGGAAGCGGCGCGAGGAGGGGCGGTAGGGGGACGGGTCGGTGGGCGGGCCGGGCACGGCCGCGTGCAGCGGGTTGACCTGGATGAACCCGGCACCCAGGGACCGTCCGGCCCAGCCGCTCAGCTCGGCGAGGTCACCGAGGTCGCCCATGCCCCAGGAGCGGCGGGAGAGGAGGGAGTAGAGCTGGACGAGCAGCCCGTACGAGCGCTGTGAGGGGGTGGGCAGCCGGGGCGGGGCGGCGATCAGATGCGCCTGTCCGGTGCGGCCGTCGGGGGCGGTGGCGGTCAGCCGGTGGACGCCCGGCGGGAGGCGGTCGAGGGAGGTGCGGGTCTCGCCCTGCTCGGTCTCGATGTGCAGCCGGGTGCCGGGCGGGAGGTCCACCGGGAGTCCGGCCGGGCCGGCCTCCTCCTCCGCGGCCGGGTCGCCCCAGCGCACCACGGTCGGCGGGAGCAGCCGTTCGCCGAGCTCCCTCTCACGGGCGGTGAGCGCGGCGCGGACGGCCTCGGGGGTGCTCGCGTCGACGTCGAGGGCGGCGAGGGCCGCGACGACCGCGGTGGCGGAGGCGGTGACCGTACGGCCCGGGGAGGGGCTGTAGGAGGTGGCGACGCCGTGCAGCTCGGCGAGCCGGGTCAGCTCCGCACCGGGAGGTCCGGGCGGTCCGGGCGGTGCGGAGGGTCCGGGAGATCCGGGGGGCTTGGCCGGCCGCGATGCCGTCATCCGCGACTCCTCTGGCTTCCAGGTGACTTCTACGGCTCCTGTGGCTCCGCCGGCTCCTACGGCTCCGCGCGGCCGACGTCCCCTTCGGCCGCCTCGGGGGTCGACTGGCTGGTCAGGGGCGCGGCCTCGGCGAGCGGCGGCTCGCTGGTGAGCGGTGCGGCGTCGGGCAGCGGCGGCTCACTGGTCAGGGGCGCCTCGGCGCAGGTGCTCTCGGCGCTGAAGGGGCACGGGCCGAAGCCGTCGCCGGCGGGCAGCGGACCGTCGGCGGGCGGCTCCGCCATGTGGGCGGACAGGGCCGAGAGCAGAAGGTGTGCCGATGCGGCCACGGAGGCCTCCTTGTCGGGGTCGTCGAGCTCGTCCGGGTTCGGGCTTGCCGGTCCGGACCGTGGGTACGGCATCCGGAAGCCGGATGACCGCAGCCCTACCCAGTGCGCGCGAGGGCAGACATACGAGAACGAATGACGTGCCCCTGGTCACACTCGCCTGACCCCAGGGTCGGGCAATCACGGCACAACGGCCACTCTCGTTGACACCTTCCCCCGGGAATGGTGTGGTCGGAGTGCTTCGACACCGTCTTCGGGACTGTCTTTGGGACCGTTCAGCGACGGCCGATCGACGAGGAGGGACCGTGCGGCTTCGGCGCGGTATCGGGCACGGGAAGAACGCGGTCGCACTGACGTTCGCCGTTGTCGCCGGAACACTGGGAGCCGGCCCCACGGCCGTCGCGGCACCGGCCGACCCCGGCACCGGCCCGGACCCCGGCACCCCGGCCACCAACCCGGAGCAGCCGACCACGGCCTCCTCCGATCTCGCCGTGTGGCCGCGCCCGCAGTCCCTGCGGACGACCGGCACCGTCGTGAAGGTCGCCGACCGGGTCGCCCTGGTCGCCGACGCGGACGCGGACCCGTACGCCCTGGACGCGCTGCGCACGCTGCTGCGCGGAGCCGGCGCCCGGACGGTCACGGACCTGAACCCCTCGGACCCGGTTCCGCCGGGCGCCCTGGTGGTGCGCGCGCAGACCGAGCGGACGTACGGCGACCCGCGCCATACCCTGCCCGCCGGCGGCTATCTCCTCACCACCGGCGACGGCGCCCTGACCCTCACCGGCGCCGGCGAGGACGGCCTCTTCCACGCCGTGCAGACGCTGCGTCAACTGGTGCGCCCCGACGGGACGATCCCCGGTGTGACCATCCGCGACTGGCCGGGCACCGCCGTGCGCGGCACCACCGAGGGCTTCTACGGCGCCGGGTGGACGCAGGAGCAGCGGCTGGCCCACATCGACTTCATGGGCCGGACCAAGCAGAACCGGTATCTGTACGCCCCCGGCGACGACCTCTACCGCCAGGAGCGCTGGCGCGAGCCGTATCCGGCCAAGCAGCGGGCGCAGTTCCGGGAGCTGGCCGAGCGGGCCCGCCGCAACCATGTCACCCTGGGCTGGGCGGTGGCGCCGGGCCAGTCGCTGTGCTTCGCCTCGGACGACGACCTGCGGGCGCTGAAGCGGAAGCTGGACGCGATGTGGGCGCTCGGCTTCCGGGCGTTCCAGCTGCAGTTCCAGAACGTCAGCTACAGCGAGTGGCACTGCGACGCCGACCCGGACCGTTTCGGCTCCGGCCCGAAGGCGGCGGCACGCGCGCAGGCGCGGGTGGCGAACGAGCTGGCCCGGTACCTGGCGATGCGTCACCCCGGCGCGGAACCGCTGACGTTGATGCCGACCGAGTTCTACGAGGACGGTGCCACGCCCTACCGGCGGGCGCTGGCCTCCGCGCTGGACCAGTCGGTCCAGGTGGCCTGGACCGGGGTGGGCGTGGTGCCCCGCACCATCACGGGGGCCGAACTGGCCGAGGCCCGCGCGGTCTTCGGGCACCCGCTGGTCACCATGGACAACTACCCGGTGAACGACTACGCCGAGGACCGCATCTTCCTCGGCCCCTACACCGGCCGTGAGCCGGCCGTGGCCGGCGGCTCGGCCGCCCTGCTCGCCAACGCGATGGAGCAGGCGGAGGCCTCCCGCATCCCGCTGTTCACGGCGGCCGACTACGCCTGGAACCCCCGCAACTACCGTCCCGAGGAGTCGTGGCGGGCGGCCATCGCCGACCTCGCGGGAGGCGACGCGCGGCGCCACGAGGCGCTGGCGGCCCTGGCCGGCAACGACGCGTCCTCGGTGCTGGGCGGCACGGAGTCGGCGTACCTGCGCCCGCTCATCGAGGCCCTGTGGAAGGCCCGTACGACGACGGACCGGGCCGCGAACGAGACCGCCGAGGCACGGCTGCGCGCCGCGTTCACGGTGATGCGCGAGACCCCCGGGCGCCTGAGGTCCGACGGCACCCTGGACGAGGAAGTGGCGCCGTGGGCGGCGCAGTTGGCCCGCTACGGCGAGGCCGGCACGGCGGTGCTCGACATGTTCCGCGCCCAGCGCGAGGGCGACACGGCGGGAGCCTGGAAGGCGTACCGGACCCTGGAGCGGCTGCGCGCCGGGATCGAGCGCGCCGACGTGACGGTCGGCAAGGGCGTACTGGACCCGTTCCTGGACCGCGCGCGGCGGGAGTACGCGGCCTGGGCGGGCCTGGCGCACGAACCGGCCGCGGAGCGGGGCGACCCGCTGACCCGCACGGTCCGTTTCCCGCGCGCCCGTGCCCTGGTCTCCGTGACGGTGCTCAGCGACCCCGGGACCACCGGTGCCGTGGAGGTCCACGTCCCCGGACAGGGCTGGCACCGTGTGGGCACGCTGGCGGAGCACGGGGCGACAGAGCTCAGCACCACACAGCCCTCGTCCCCGGACGGCCGGACGCGTCCCCCGGCCCTCTGGCCGCCCGTCTACCCGGACCCCGGCCTCTGGACGCGCCCGCCGGCCCTGGTGCGGCCGACTCCCCCGCTGGCCGGCACCCGGATCGACGCCGTCCGCGTGACCGGCGCCGACTCCTCCCGCGTCCACCACCTCGTCCCGTGGTTCGCCGACACCGCGCAGGCCGAGCTGAAGCTGCCGCGTGCCGTGGCCGACGCGGAGATCGGCGGCACCGAGCGGCTGACCGCCCGGCTGACCTCCCGCCGCCCGGCCGCGGTGCGCGGCAGGGTCACCGTGGAGGCCCCCGAGGGCCTCGAGGTCCGGGTCCCCACCGCCGAGCTGACGGTGCCGCGCGGCGTCCCGGTGGACGTCCCCGTCGAGGTGACCGTGCCGCCGACGGCGCCGTCCCGTCCGTACGACATCCGTGTCACCTTCGCCGGGGAGACCCGCACCCTGACCGTCCGCGCCTTCCCGCGCACCGCCGGCCCCGACCTGGCCCGCACCGGCAGGGCGACCTCGTCGGGCGACGAGACCCCCGACTTCCCGGCCTCCGCCGCGATCGACGGCAACCCGTCCACGCGCTGGTCGTCCCCGGTCGACGACGGTGCCTGGTGGCAGGTCGAGCTGCCCGAGCCGGTACGCCTGGGCAAGGTGGCCCTCCACTGGCAGGAGGCCCACCCCTCCGCCTACCGCGTCCAGGTCTCCCCCGACGGCCGCCGCTGGCGCACGGCCGGCGCGGTGAGGGACAGCCGGGGCGGCCGGGAAACCGTCCGCATGGACGAACGCGACGTGCGCTTCGTCCGTGTCCAGGGCGACAAGCGGGCCACACGGTTCGGCTACTCCCTGTGGTCGGTGGAGGCGTACGCGGTGGCGGACTGAGCCCGCCGCACCGCGCGCCCCGGAGTTTTCCCCGGACTTCTCCCCGGAGTTCCCCTCCTGCCGGAGTTCTCCGCTCTCCCTGCCGGGGCTCTCCGCGGACCACTATGTACTCAGTACATATACGTAGTACATACTGAGGTCCATGAGCACCCGTCACATCCTGCTGGGCCTGCTCGCCAAAGGACCGAGCCATGGCTACGACCTCAAGCAACGCCACGACGAGCACTTCCCGCAGGCCCGTCCGCTCGCCTACGGGCAGGTCTACACGACCCTGCAGCGGCTGGTCCGCGACGGCCTGGCGGAGGTGGAGGGCACCGACTCCGACAGGGGGCCGGAGCGGACGCTGTACCGCCTCACCGAGAAGGGCTCCCGTGAGGTGACCGCATGGGCCGGGCAGGTCACGCCTCCCGCGCCCTTCGTGGCGAACGAGATCTTCACCAAGGTCGTCGTGACGATCCTCACCGGCGGTGACCCGGCCGCCCACCTGCTTGCGCAGCGCGCCGCGCACATGGAGCGGATGCGGGAGCTGACGGCGCTCAAGACCGCACCGGGAGCCGACCTGACCACCGTGCTCTCGGCGGACTACGCCCTCAACCACCTCGACGCCGACCTGCGCTGGATGACCACCACGCAGGCCCGGCTCGCCTCTTTGACCGCTCTGACCATGGAGGTCGACCGCGCATGAGCAACCGTCCGGCGCCCCTTGTGGCGGCCCGAGATCTCGTCAAGTCCTACGGCAGGACGCCGGCACTGCGCGGGGCCTGCCTGGATCTGGGGGAAGGCGAGATCGTCGCCGTGACCGGCGCGAGCGGCAGCGGGAAGTCCACGCTGCTGCACTGTCTGGCGGGCATCGTCCGGCCGGACGGGGGCACGGTGACCTACGGCGGGCAGCGCGTCGACCTGCTGCCGGAGGACCGCCTGAGCGAGCTGCGCCGCACCGACTTCGGCGTGGTGTTCCAGTTCGGGCAGCTGATTCCCGAACTGACGGCCGTGGACAACGTCGCACTGCCGCTGATGCTGGCCGGGACCGCGCGGGGGGCGGCCCAGGAGCGGGCGGAGGAGTGGCTGGAGCGGTTCGGCGTGCGGGAGCAGAAGGACCTGCGTCCCGGGGAGCTGAGCGGCGGTCAGGAGCAGCGTGTGGCCCTGGCACGGGCGTTGGTGACCGGCCCGCGGGTGGTGTTCGCGGACGAGCCGACGGGGGCACTGGACTCGCTGGCGGGCGAGCAGGTGATGACGGCCCTGGTGGGGGCCGCCCGCGCGTCGGGCGCGGCGGTGCTGCTGATCACGCACGACGCCAAGGTGGCGGCGTACGCCGACCGCGAGGTGCGGCTGCGGGACGGCGCGGTGGTCGGGGCGGAGGTGTCCGCATGAGGACCGATCTGCGGCTGGCCTGGCTGTTCGTACGGGGCTCGAACCGGCAGGAGTGGTGGCGGATCGCGCTCGTGGTGGCCGGGGCGATGTGCGCCACGGGCCTGGCCTCGGCTGCCGCCGTCCTGGCCTCGGTGCGCGGGCAGTACTCCTTCTCCTTCGCCGCCGGCCTGCTCAACCAGCCCGGCGAGCGTTCCGGAGCGATCGTCGCGCTGCTGCTCCTGCTGGTCCCGGTGCTCGGGTTCCTCGGGCAGTGCGCCCGGATCGGGGCGGTGCACCGCGACCGGCGGATGGCCGTGCTGCGGCTGGCGGGCGCGGAGCCGGGCCGGGTGCGGCGGATCGCGGCGCTGGAGACCGGGCTGGCCTGCCTGCTGGGCTCGGTGCTCGCCACGGCCGGGGCGGCGACCGTGCTGATGTCCGTGTGGGAACGGCCGACCGCCCTGGCCTGGGCGGGGATCGCCCTGGTCGGGGTCGGTGTGCCGCTGCTGGGCACGGCGGCCGGGGTGCTGGCGCTGCACCGGGTGGTGGCCTCGCCGCTGGGGTGGGTGCGGCGCACCCGCACACGGTCGGGGCGGGGTCCGCTCCTGCTGTTCACGGGCGGGCTGCTGCTCGTGGGCGTGGCGGCGCTGGGAGGCGTGACCGGTACGTCCATGAACTCCCGCGGCGCGGGCTCGAACGCTCCGCTCGTCGTGTGCGCGGCGGTGCTGGCCGTCGGCGCGGGCGCGGTGTGGCTCACGGGCGCCCTGTCCTGGCTGACGGGACGGCTGCTCGCGGCCCGGACCGGCTCCCCGGCGGTGCTGATCGCGGCGGAGCGGCTGCGGGACGACCCGTGGGCGGCGGCCCGTACCCATGCGGCGGTGCTGCTGGTGACGGTGATCGGGACCGGGTTCGCGGGCATACGGCAGGCACTGCTCACCGAGCTGGAGAACGCGGACGACACGCACGGTTTCGCCGCGGACGACTCCTTCTACACGACGGGCCTGGATCTCACGGCCGCGGCCATCGCCCTCGGCCTGATGATGATCCTGGTCGCACTGGCCGTCGGCACCGCCGAGTCCGTCGCCACCCGGCGCCGGGGCCTGGCCGCACAGGTGGCCGCCGGGGTCCCGCGGCAGGTGCTCGCCCGGGCCCTGCTGCTGGAAACCGCCCTGCCCCTGGCCCCGGCCGTCCTCGTGGCGGGCCTGGGCGGCCTGGTCATCGGCACCGTGTACAGCGTCCTCGCCTCCGGGACCGTGCCGTACCTCTCCCTCCTGGTCCCGGCCGGCATCTACACCGCCTGCCTGCTGGCCACAGCCCTCTCACTCCCCCTGCTGCACCGCTCGGTACGCCCGGCGGAACTGCGGTACACGTGAGTGTCCGGTCCCGGGGGCACGGGGACCTCCGGGGCCGGAAGCAGCCGCTGTTTCCGGAGTCGTCCACGGTCCGGTCGGCCTGGTGGAGGGCGGGGCGGAGCGTGCCGGGCACAGGGCCGTGGTGAAGAGGGACGTGAGAACGGCCGGGCTCATGCGACGCGCACCTCAGCGGGAGCAGGGGCCGCATCAGTGACCTCGGCCGTATCGATCGCAGGCCGCGAAGTGCTCCCGAAGCCACGGGCAGGGCCGACGGTGCTGCGCGCCGGTGTCAGTCCAGCGGCTGAACCTGCGTGACGTTGTACGACATCGAAGCGCGAAAGCCCATTCCCGCGCGCACAGGCGTGAGATCCGCCAGTTCCTCGCCCGGGGCCTGGAAGAACTCGATCTCGCTCGTGCCTGCCCAGACGTCGGCCACCTGCTGGTCGGCGTAGTCCATCCGCACCAGTTCGTGCACGGCGGGTTTGTCGTACTTGCCGACCTCCAGCGTGGGAAAGTGCCGCAGATTGATCGTGTCCCGGCTCAGGAGAGCCGACGGGTCCTCCATCGGGGCCTGAAGCGTGACCCGCGCCTGAGCAAGGGTCCGCTCGTCCGACGAGACGCTCGCGCCGAAGCGAGCGCCCGGCTCCAGCGTCGGCGAAGCCTTGCCCGGTGACGCGAACACCCGAGTCTGGTGCACATGCCCCGCCTTCTTGGGAAACCCTTGGATCCAACCGCGGGCGAGCGCATGGTGGTTGTCCACGTAGATGTACGGACACCACGCCACGGGCCGGCCACGGTGGCGGGCGTCGACCAGGACGAAGAACTCCCGGTATTGACTGCGGACGGGGTCGAGGTATTCGTCGTTCTCACCGTTGAACTGCCAGTCCACGAAGAAGGCGACGACCCGCCCGGAGGAGTCCGGATCAGGGTCCAGTCCTTCGGGGAGCGTCGCCTCCGCAGCGGCGGGATCGGTCCAGAACTCGACTCCCACGATGTCGCCGGCGTAATGCCAGGGCGGCGTGGGGGCGATGTTGGCCACCCCCTTGGGAGACAACGGGACGGTGTAGCCCTTCAGCATGTGCGCCTCCCTGAGAGGCAGCCATGGCGACCGAGCAGCGTACGTCGGCCCAGCCACCCGCAGACGATGTGCTCCAATCCACCACAAATGTAGAGCAAAGGTCTTTCGCTGTCCGGCCAACCGCGATGACCAGGGCCTTCACGGTCTGCGACGCGTCGGGGCAGTGCGCTTTGAGCGGCCGGCGCCCGCACAAGAAGTCGTCTCATGCGGCAAGTCCGCGGTGGCGGAGGAGGACGCAGGCGACGGCGACGACCGCGAGGAGGCGTTCGGCCTCGCGGTCGTGGCAGCGGTGCGGACGGCAGCAGCCGCCCAGCCAGGAAGCGGTGCGCGGTCGGGCCCGAGAAGCCGAAGACCGGCGGCGGCTGCCAGGTGCAGCCCGTCGTGGCCGCGAAGACGATCGTGGCCGGTGTCTCGCGGTCACCGTACCTGCGCCGACCACCGCCCTGCGGCCTCGCCGGAACGGGCGGAGTGCCCTGAGCACCGAGCCGGGCAGGTCCTTGGGACCTCAGTCCCCGCCACTGCCGTACGGCCTCGTCAGGATTTCCATGCGGTGACCGTCCGGATCGTCGAAGTACACCCCTCGCCCCCCGTCGTTGCGGTTGATCTCATCGGGACGCCGATGGTACGGATCCGCCCAGTACGGCAGGCCCGCGGCCCGGATGCGGGCGAAGATCGCGTCGAAGTCGTCCTCGGAGACCAGGAACGCGTAGTGCTGCGGGGAGATCGGCTCAGTGGTCTCCAGGTAGTCCAGCGTCACACCGTTCGCCACCTGCACCGGGGTGAACGGGCCGAACGGCGGCTCCACCTCGAGCCCCAGCAGATCCGCGAGGAACCGCGCGGACCGCTCCTTGTCGCGTGCGGCGACGATCGTGTGATTGAGCTCCACGGCCATGGGTCGGCCCTCCTGCCCATAGGCGCCACACCCCCTTCCCACGCTAGGCGGCCCCACAAACCCACGCCATCGGTCTACCGCCGCTCTCTCGCCCCGGCCAACCTCACCGCACCTCCCTCACCCTCCGCCGCATCCCGCATCCACATCCACGGCCTCCGTCACTCGGCCGTTGCCCTCGTCGCCATCAAGGAACTTCTGGGCCACGCCCGCATCGGCGTCACCGCCGGCGTCTACGCCCACGTCCGCCTCCGACTCCAGCGAGACGCCATCGACACCCTCAGCACCGCGCTCAGCAGTGGTGGAATCACCGAGACGGCCAGCTCCGATGGCGACGAACCGCCGCCTTGCACCATCCTCGTCCGCTGACGTTGCCGTCAACTACTGCCGTCAGGCGGTCTCACTGGGCACCACCCATCAAGTGGCGATTCGCGAGTGAAAGCAAGGTCGCGGGCTATAAGGGCTGTCCCGTAAATCGCTTCTGACGTGCCGGGTGACCTGCTCGTTTGCCGGTCACCCGGCGAGGGCGAGGTTGTGCAGGCGGGCGACGCCGAGCATGGCGTGGTGCACGCCGTCACCCCTGAGCCGGCAGTCGCGGAGGATCTTCCAGCCCTTCATGCGGGCGAAGACGTGCTCGATCCGGGCCCGCACCCGGCGGTGCGAGGCGTTGTGGTCCTCCTTCCAGGACGGCAATTCCTCGTCCTTGTGCCGGCGGTAGTGCGCAATGACCAGGCCGGTGCCCCGAAAGCCGCCGCCGGCGATCACCACAGGCGTCGTGCCGACGGCGTCCCTGGCACCGGAGTCCTCCCACGCCCGGCAGTCGTTGCGGTTGCCCGGCACCGGCCGCCCGATGGCGACGACCAGCCGGGTGCCGGCATCGATGACCACCTGGTGACTGGTGGAGTACCGGTAGTTCTTGGACCGCTCGGCGACGGTGTGGTCGCGGGCGGGCACCAGCGTGCCGTCCACGATCAGCACGGTCTGCCTGCGGTACCGGCGGCGCTGCCGCAGCGCCAGGCACGGGCCGAGATGGCCGATGACGCGGTCGGCCGCCGACGTGGAGATCCCGAACAGCAAGGCCAACTGCCGCAGGGTGAGGTTGGTGCGCCCATACGCGGCAACCAGCAGCACCCGGTCCTGAAGCGGCAACGACCACGGTCGGCCCCTGCGGACCGGGTCGGCTCCTGCGCGCCGCAGCTCAGTGATCAGCTTGCCGAACCGTCGCGGGCTCAGCCCGGTGAACGGGGCTGTCCAGGAGGGCTCCGACGCCGTGATCACACCAGCCACGGCAAGATCATCTCACCCACAACCAGCAGTTACGGGACAGCCCTTAGAGCGCCTGCCTGCCGCCGCGACGGCACCCCGGACCCGGACCCGTCGTCGGCTGCGCGGCTGCTCGGACTGCCCGTCGAGCGCCGCCGCACCGCATGAACTCGCCCCTGTCTGGCCTCACGGCCGGGCAGGGGCGCTTTCGTGCGTTCGGGCGCTACACGCCGAGCGACTCGATCAAGTGGTCGTCGAGGTCGGCGAACCACTCCTCACGGCGCCATGGGCGCAGCTCACGCCGGGCGCGGCGCAAGCGGATCGAAGCCACGCGGCCGCCGGTCGCCGACGCGGCGTCAATGCACCCATGCAGCAACTCGGCTGCCGCCTCGGGCTCGTCGAGGCGGATACGGGCAAGAGCCTGATCGGTTGCCACGATCGCCCGCTGCACACGCTCGCGCGGCGCCTGCAGCGCCTCGACGGACCGCGCGAAATGGTCGTGCGCCTCGGCGGGGTCGCCGATGTACAGCGACGCGACGCCCTCGAACCCACGCAGGTGATTGGTCGTGAACGACGTGTCAGCCGGGTCGCCGTCGCGGTCACTGTCCATGTCGTACCAGGCGAGAGAGAGCGCCGCCCGCGCGGTCCGCTCGGCACCGGCACGGGCCGCGATCTCCGCCTGCAGCGCGTGCGCCCGCGCCCGGACCGTCGCGCTCTCACCCGCGCGGGCATCACGCACCGCGGCGTCGACGAGCCGCTGAGCCGCCTCGATCCCCGGGGTCGAGTACAGGGTGATCAGGGCGTGACTCATGTGGACGACGGCACGACGCCACGGCGAGCCGGTGCCGCCGGCCGCGGCGGTCGCCTCGGCGTACAGGGATCGGGCTGCGGCGTCGTCGCGTGTCTCGAACGCGGCTCGCCCGGCGAGCGTGAACGCCCGCGCCGCGACCGCCCGCAGCTCTGGCACCAGAGACTCGGGCACCTCGGCGTCGAGCAGCCGGCGGCACGACTCGACGATCGGTGCGAGCAGGAGTTGCACCCGCACGAACGGCAGGCTGCCTACCTGCCCGTTGACGTCGGCGACGGCTCGGTGCATTGCATCGAGCAACCCCTCGTCGAGCCGGGACGGGTCGGCAAGGGCAGACGACAAGGCGCGCTGCGTCGACGGGCCGAGCAGCGCGAGCAGCCCGCCGCCGCCGTCGGTTGCGGTGCGTACGAGCAGCGCGCGCAGCTCGTCGAGTCGGCGGGTGCTTTCGCCGAGGTGCGCGAGGGCGTCGAGCAGCTCGGCGAAGTCGGACCCGGCGCCGAGCGCGATCTGCCCGTCGGCGCCGCGGGCGTACAGGTGGGCGAGCAGGAGTTGGTACCGCTCGCCGGGCAGGATCGGCGCCGTGGCGGACTCCCATCGTGCGACGGACCGCTGCACACTCGCGACACTGGCATCGAGCGGCTGCCCAAGCTGGGTCGCCGTGCTGATGATGGCTCGGGCGGTGTCCGCGAGAGACCAGCCGCGGGAAAGCCGTAACCGCTTGAGTGTGGCAGCGCCGACGTTTCTGTCGTGCGCGCTCATACCGCCATGATGCACGCCGGTCGACTCATACGGGCACGATCAGTCGAGGTTTCCCCTGCGAGGCTGCATAGTTGATCGTCTGCCAGGTGCCCGAGGTGCCCCCGGCGTCGGTGTCGGCGAGTGGATATCCGATGACCATGTCGGCGCGGTCGACCATCCACCGGTTCCGGGCGTGATAGGCGGGCGTCCTCAGCTCGGCGGCGCCCAGCTCGACGATCTCGCCGATCCGGTCCCGGCACCGCTCGATCGCCTGCCGTGCCTCGGCGGGCTGCTGCTCGACCGTGCCGGGGACGACGATCGTGATCTGTGACTGCGTGTTCCCGGCCAGCCACAGCAGAGACAGGCTGTCGATACCGACGGCACCGCCAATGTAGAACCGGGCGTCGGGCGCCCACGGAGCGAGGTACCGGCGAAACAGACTGGCGTACCAGTCGAGGTCACGGTGACCCGTTTGCCGCGTACCAGTAATCGCCACAGATACAGGCATGATCCACTCCGTGTCATAGGTTGTCAGATCCCGCGCCCGTGCGCCGCGCGGTGTGATCGGAGCATGGACGCTACGACCGCATGTCTCGCCGACCAGCTCGCCGCGCGCGGGCTGCACGTGACGCCCCGGGGTGCACGCACGGTGAGCGTAACCAACCCTCTGCACCCGCGCATCGGTGAGATCGTTACTGACCGCGGCGGACGCTATGTCACCGACTACGGGTACGAGGTCGGGGTGCACGGCGACGAGCCCGCGACCGCCGACCGCGTGACGTTCCTGCTCGGGCTGCCGCGCACGCTCCGTGCCCCCGTGCGGGCGGGAAAGACGGGGGGCGCACGGTGACGAGAACGGGTACCGACCAGGTCGCGCAGCTCGTCGTCGAGGCGTTCGACGCCGGCCGCAAGATGCCCCCGCGTGAGCGGCTCGTCGAACTCGACAAGCTGCTGCGCGCCGAGATCGACCAGCTCATGAAACGCGCCCGTGAGGCAGCCGACCAGGCGGCACCGCACACACGCCGGTGGTACGCGCTCACGCACGCCATCGAGGACGCCCAATTCGCAATCGGTTTCGAGATCGGCACGGGGCCCTTGTCCGGGGCCTTACACGTCGCCGAGCTTGCCCGGCGCGTGCTCGACCTGCAGCGGACGATCGGAGGTGAGTCGTGATCTGCACGATCTGCGACCAGCCGATCGAGGACGGGCAGCCACGCAAGCGGGTGGCGCGCACGCGGGATCGGTACACGCACAAGGCGTGCCGCACGGCGTCGACGACGGTCCCGTTCATCACCGCCTGGTCGGGCGAGCAGCACGTCGAGCCGCTGGTCGTGTACCGGCTGCTCGGCGGCATCGGCTACAGCGGCGAGCAGCCGCAGGACCGTGACAGCCGCGGCGTGTTGTGGCTGCGCCGCCACGCCGCCCGCGGGTCCGGGCGGCCGCTGTACGGGGACGTACACCCGGGGCGGCAGCGGCTCGCTATGGAGCGGCTGCTGTGTCAGGTTTGCGGCGAGCCGGCCGACACCGACGAGCGCGGGGTGCTGTGGCTGCTGGAGGATGCGCGGACGGATTGGGAGGGGTGGCCGAACGAGCTGCTGACGACGCACCCGCCGATCTGCCGGCCGTGCGTGAGCACCGCCCGTCAGGAGTGTCCACACATGTGGCGGGGCAGCGTGCTCGTGCGGGTGGGCCGCTCGGAGGTGTGCGCGGTGTGGGGGCGTCGGTACACCCCGAGCCGGCTCGGGCCGGTGCCGATCGCCTCGGCGGTCGTGCTGTTCGACTCGCCGCTGCTCGGGTGGACGGTGGCCTCGCAGCTTGTGCGGGCGCTGTATGAGTGCAAGATCGTGAGCGTCGACGAGGAACTCTCGACGGCCCGCCCCTAAGGGCTGTCCCGTAAATCGCTTCTGACGTGCCGGGGGACCTGCTCGTTTGCCGGTCACCCGGCGAGGGCGAGGTTGTGCAGGCGGGCGACGCCGAGCATGGCGTGGTGCACGCCGTCACCCCTGAGCCGGCAGTCGCGGAGGATCTTCCAGCCCTTCATGCGGGCGAAGACGTGCTCGATCCGGGCCCGCACCCGGCGGTGCGAGGCGTTGTGGTCCTCCTTCCAGGACGGCAATTCCTCGTCCTTGTGCCGGCGGTAGTGCGCAATGACCAGGCCGGTGCCCCGAAAGCCGCCGCCGGCGATCACCACAGGCGTCGTGCCGACGGCGTCCCTGGCACCGGAGTCCTCCCACGCCCGGCAGTCGTTGCGGTTGCCCGGCACCGGCCGCCCGATGGCGACGACCAGCCGGGTGCCGGCATCGATGACCACCTGGTGACTGGTGGAGTACCGGTAGTTCTTGGACCGCTCGGCGACGGTGTGGTCGCGGGCGGGCACCAGCGTGCCGTCCACGATCAGCACGGTCTGCCTGCGGTACCGGCGGCGCTGCCGCAGCGCCAGGCACGGGCCGAGATGGCCGATGACGCGGTCGGCCGCCGACGTGGAGATCCCGAACAGCAAGGCCAACTGCCGCAGGGTGAGGTTGGTGCGCCCATACGCGGCAACCAGCAGCACCCGGTCCTGAAGCGGCAACGACCACGGTCGGCCCCTGCGGACCGGGTCGGCTCCTGCGCGCCGCAGCTCAGTGATCAGCTTGCCGAACCGTCGCGGGCTCAGCCCGGTGAACGGGGCTGTCCAGGAGGGCTCCGACGCCGTGATCACACCAGCCACGGCAAGATCATCTCACCCACAACCAGCAGTTACGGGACAGCCCTTAGGTAGCCCAAAAATACCGAAACAGCACGCTCAGACGGCGACGAACCACCGCCCTGCGCCGCTCCGTCCTCTGACGCTGTCGTCAATTACTGCCCTCAAACGCCGTTAAGGCCTCCTCGACATGACCCGAGGAGGCCTCAGGATCACAGAGGGAAAATCGAACAGCAGCCCTGTTCACCACTGACGCCATCTATCGGTGATCGCATAGCGGCTCACGCCATGGCGGGCTGCCAGCTCACCAACATTAACCCCACTCTCAGTCAGCACTTCATCGATGAACAGGCAGATCTGCTCTCGCTCGTCGGTGTCGATACTTCCGCCTGTCGCTTCTCGATTCACCCTGTTCAAAGCTAGAACGGCTCGTTCTACAACAGCGAGGATCTGAGCGTCTGATGCTGTCCCCAGTTCGCGCGCTTCGGTCTCGAATGCTGTTAGGACAGCGTCAACAGCTTCCAGAAAGTTTTCGGAGTAAACGCCCAGGAAGGATGCGCAGTCAGGGCTCAACGTGCCGTCAGCGACCGCGCGGGCCTCTCTCGCCATTTCTCTACGCCAGTACTGAGAAGGTCTTTCAGCCATAACAAAATCCTACCGCGCGTTCTGCAGTCTGTAATCTTAGAGATACCACAACCCACCCCTACCAGACCGTGGGTGCCGTCCGCGACATCACCTAAGTCACGCCATGGACGGCACCCCGCACCCGCGTCGCTCTGAACCAACCGATGAGGGTAGCCTCAGTAACTACGACCAATCAGGTCAGTTTTGAGCGAAGCTGATCGTCATCTCAACCCCCCTAGGAGGTCGGGACGTTTATCCGATTCAAAAGCGTTCCCCCGCCAATTCCACCGTAGTAATCGATCAGATTTTGTTCGAGTTGATGCATTACCTTCTCACTGCCACCCGGAATCTCGATCCAGTCAATCTCCCGGACATCAGAAGACTTATATCCCGAGCTTTTCACGGCGTGCCTTTTACCCCCGAAAGCACGATGTATTCTGCGATGAATAGTATTGGCCTTCATCGCAGACCCCACATACACCTTTCCGTCATTCATCTTAATGATGTAGACGCCCTGAGTTTCGGGAATATTCAGCCGACCGGTGGGTGACTGAGACCCAAATGTCCGACACCCATTGCTGTTATGAACGAGGACTGGCGTCTCACCCGCCAGTACATAGTACGTATGGACACCTTCAATGGTGAGGTTGTAGGTCCGCTGGTGATCATGGTACTGGCGGATGGCCGCAACCAAGACGGCGCGCCCGTCATCAGTGCGCAGGGACATACCCGGTTTGAGGTCGTCGGCTTCGATCCACTTCCGCTCGGACACGACCCAGAAGGGGTGCTCGTGCGTAGCAACCAGCTTCTCAAGTCCGTCCGGGGTAGTGATCGTCAGATCGACGAAGTGCTTGTCGCCGTCGGTGACGATGGTGGCAGTGACTTCACGTTCGCTGGTTGCGCCCGTTTTCGGGTCTGTCGCCAGGACCTTGTCGCCAACCTTTATATCCTCAATGTCCTTGGTAGTTCCGTCCGACATGAGGACACCCGTTCCAGCCAGGAAGCACTTACAGCCTCCAGGCTTGGTGCCCAGCTTTTTCGCGACCCCCTCTCCGACCACGCTCTGCGCAAACCCTGGGCCGGACCCCTCGTACAGGCCGACTTCTTGCAGCCCAATGTCGAAGTAGAGGTCCCAGAGCTGTTCGTAGGCGTCTGTATCGCGACAGGTTCGTTCTACGTGGCAGGCGTTGAGGGCCGCCGCGTACGCATTCTTTGCAAGCTCATCGTTGGTGAGGAAACGCGAGCCGTTCAGCTGGCTGTAGTAGGTCCTGAAGGTTGAGTACCACTTCCGGACATTTTCCTCTTTCTTGATTTCCTTGAAGACGACGTTCCTGATACTGGTCAACGCCCGGTTGACCGGGTTGTTGAACGCCTTGAAGTCATTCGCTCCAAGGGTCGTCTTGTAGGGGGTGGTACTCCATTCCCACTTCCCGTTCCCCTTGTAGACGTGGCTTCCCCGCATTCCTTTCCGCTGGGCATAGCGCTCGTCGTTCATGGAGTGGCCGCCCACCGGCCCGTCGGGGCGCAGTCCGGTGGGGTCGGAGAGTGTGGCGGGGTTGTTGTTGCCGTAGACGTACCCGTGCATCTGCTGCGGGTCCGTCAGGTCAAGGACCGGGTCGACGGAGATGAACCTGCCCGTATCCGGGTCGTATTCGCGGGCACCGAGGTGGATCAGGCCAGTGGCCTGGGTGTCGTCGGTGCCGCCCACGAAGCCCTTGGTGCCGGGCCATGCCGCCGGGGGCGCTCCCCGTGAGCCGCCGAAGGGGAGAGTGCGCCGCTGGGACAGCTTCAGTGTGGTGGCGTCGATGGCGAGCTGGCCGGTGCCGTGGTGGTCGGCAATGGTGAAGGCGAAGGTGCCGTCGTCGTTGCGGATGGCCTGGTGACCACCCCCCAGGTCGATGTACCTGATGGCCTTGGCCTTGATGGCGCCTTTGGCGAGGGTGACCTCGGTATGCCCGAGATAGAGGGTGGTTTCGGTCTCGGTACGGCCGATGAGACGGTTGCCCTCGGCGTCGTACAGGTACTCGGTGACTTTGTCCGCCTTGCCCTCAACAGACTCGGTGACCTTGACGAGGTGGCCCTCCGCGTCCCAGGTCAGCTTCTGGCCGGTGCCGCCGATGGTGCGCAGTGTGGTGTTGCCGGCCTCGTCGTCATCAAGGGATTGCTTGGCCGCGCCCATATCGGCGTAACCGTCGGCATCTGTGCCCACGTCCGCCTCCGCCCTCAGCGCCAGGCCGTCGAAACCTTAAGCAGCGCCATCGCCCGAACGACGACGGCCGACGCCCACCCGCCGCAGCCGTCGTCCGCTGATGCCGCCGTCAAGGAACGCAGAACCCCCGTCCGAGGTAGCCTGACAGGGGTTCTGGTTTTACCGCTGAGGGTTTCTTGGCCGCTCTGTGGCAGGCCATAGGCCAGGCAAGTCAGATTATTTCGCGCACCTTAGCACACGGATATTTCTCCACCGCCGTTCAGCTTGACTCCATGGAATCCCCCGGAACATCGCGGCACACCGGATCGCGTCGTCCCACGACATCGGGGAACCTGAGCGCAATACCTTTTCCGGATGGAGCACCGGTCGAATCTCGAAGAAATACTCGTCCGTTCGACCTGTCTTCCCATCTCTCTCCCACGTTGCCGGAACAATCCTGATCTCGGCTCTGTCGGCCAGGGGAAGGCGGGCGGCAGTGACAGCAGGGAGGCCGTCCTCCTTGCATACCAACTGCTCTTCCGCGGGTTCCGCCTCCTCCTGCACGTACACAGACCACCCATGCCCATGCTCACACCGCATCTCCCACCACGCACCCATCTCGCCCCGTAGATAGAGACGCACCTTGCTGTCGAAGGATGTCTGCTCCGGTTGCCGCCAGCGTTGCCATCAACGGCTCGAGGGCGGCTGAGCGGTTGAGGCCGGCCTCACATGAGCCCTACGAGCTATTCCGGCAATATTTGCCGAAGCACCGGATTGGCAACCAATCCAGGAATCTCTGAAGTCAGACATGAATATGCCTCGCGGAGGAAGCCGGAGAAAGCACTCACGAGTTCTTTACGCTCGGCGGTAACTTGCCAGGATCGCTTCGATGAGGTCACGACAATGAGATCACCATCGCACTGCAGGTAGATAACCTCTTCACTCTCTGTGAAACCGAACGCCGCGTCCTCTCTTGATGAAATACACTTCTTCGCGTGAGAGAGTGAAAGAGCCAGATCCACGAGCGTCACGAACCTTCTCTTCGAGATGACCTCAACACCGTCTATGACCATCTCAACATTGACGCTGAAGTACTTGTAGCGGAGGTCCACCTCTGCAAGGCTCGCAGGATCACCCTGTTTCGCTTTCTCCCAGGTCCTCTGCCAGGGTGAACCCGGCTCCGGGAGAGAGAAAGAAAGATGAATCATATTTTCTCCTTGCAAGAACACCTCTCACCTAGAACGGGAAGGCAGTCACGACTTTACCTTCATTTACGACCACACGGATCCTGGTCAATTCTCCGCCCCCATTTGCCGGACCAGCCTTGCCGACGACGTTACCTTTACCGAAGTCCCATTCGTAAATTTGACCAGGTCGTGGTGCGCCAGTTTTCGGGTCTGGTGTGTTCGGCTTCGGAGTGCCTCGATTGATGGTGTCAATGAGGTTTTCTCAGCGAAATAATCTTCGTGAAGTGGGTTGATCGGGGCGTCGGGGGCTGGAGCGGACAGCGGCGGCCCGGCTGTGGGCAGACGTAAA
>NZ_BAAAHG010000055.1:0-39746 GCF_039525155.1 Streptomyces thermoalcalitolerans
TTTACGTCTGCCCACAGCCGGGCCGCCGCTGTCCGCTCCAGCCCCCGACGCCCCGATCAACCCACTTCACGAAGATTATTTCGCTGAGAAAACCTCACTGTCCCCTCTTGTGTTGGGGAGGAGTTGCGCAACCTCTCTTTCAGGCTTTCCGCCATATCTGTCAAAAGCCCACACCCCCGACATGACGAACACATCGGCCTGCACTGACCGCTCGTTTTCATCGACGAATTCGAGTTCGGCATCTCTTGGTCTCGGCAACGTCGAGGACCAGAGGTCAAGAGTTGGACGACTTCTTGACGTGACGTAGATCTTCACTCCGCACCTCCTACCAAGGAATCGGCATCCACGGCATGATTCTGACGCGCCTGATCTCTCTCATGGAACCTTCTCACAGCACGAACGCGTCGATGTCACCGTCTCTGTCGACCAAATGGGCAATGCGGCTCTCAAGAGAGATGAGATCCGATCGGATGACTCCTCGCGTCAACCAATAAGGCCCCTCATGGGGAAGCTTCTTGCAAGCGTTCTTAGCGTAGCGCGTTGCACCCTCCGGAGTCGATGAAAAATATTTCGCCTCAACCCCGGGCTTGCTCTTGTTGAGAAAACCTCAATGTCCGTAAAACTCCACGAGCGAGGAGATCATCTCCAGCAGTGCGTCGGCCCGGTGCCGGTCCTCGGACTGGGCGCGCAGGGCCTCGTCGACGGCTCGCAGCCGGGCCAGGGCGGCGGGTTCGCCGTCCATTATCTCGTCGATCATCGGCTGGGTGACCAGGTCCAGACACTCGCTGAACAGCCGGCGGGTGGTGTCGGACGGCGGGGCGGGGTCGGGGGCGGTGAACGCTTTGGCCAAGTACCGGAGCGGGTTGGTCAGGCTCCAGCCGACGACGGTGCCGTGCTGGACGAGGAGCGCCACGTCGGGGGCGATGCCGATACTGGCCTCCAGCGGTTCGTCGAGGACGTCGAGGTCACGCAGGCACGTCAGCATGGCGTCCCCGGGCACGCGACACAGCACCGTGCACATCTCATGCCGGAAGCCTTGGACCTCGTCCGCGCGGAGTCCGCCCGGACGTACTGCGGGCATGATGGGCACACGGGTGGTGGTCTCGGCTTCAGCGGACACATACGGCATCTGGAATTCGGCCCCGACCAGTTCCCGGCTGTTGGGGTCGAACCGGAGGACGTCAGGGGTGTCCCACAGCCACCATTGGCTGCCGAATGTGTTCGCGAGAAACCGATCACGTTCCTCCGCGTTCGTGTAGCGCGCGATGACCACAGAATTACCCGTGAATTGTGGGGTGATGGGCAGCGGATCATCCGTCACCGTGGCGTGCCAGCCGCTGTCGAAGGCCAGCTTCATGGTGAATGCCTCCTCATCTGTTCTGCAGTGCTGGAGCCATGTAGCCATCCTCGGTGGGAATCTTGCCCCTCATGGCCAAGTAGGACTGAACCACTGCCTGGGCGGTAGGTAGGGAGAAATCACGCCTGAAGGCGAGTGGTACTTGTGTCATTCGGTCCTTGCCATAGGCCGTCCGGGAGTGACCGTAGAAACTCTTCTGCTTCCGACTGGATATAGGGTGACAGATCTTGCAGTGTTGTCAGGATCTTCTTCACTTCGTGGGCCTTCTCCGGTGCGGCGGCCCAGACTTCCGGACCTCGAGTCAGAACCGCCGACAGCAAATCGTCGTCATAGAATCCTCCCTCGCCCTCCTCCGGTGCGGTTTCGCGGAGAATTTCAATCGCCAGCGGAAGAAGCCACTGAAGCCCGACATTCTGCCCAATCAGCCGTCACAACTCGTGCGCGGCGAGGCTCCCGATGGGGCGACGCCGCAGGCGATGCACAGCTTTGACCAATCCTGTCGCATCGGCTGGAGGATCGGGCCATCGCTCTCCCTCAAGTTCTTCCAATGAGCGTTCACGGAACGTAGGGCAACTCATGCATGGCCACCTTTGTTGATCTTGTGCAATAGGGTAATGGGGGACGACGGGGTGAGGAAAATTATTTCCGTTCCTCGGCTGAGCATCACCGATTCACGCAGTCCTCCACCAGGCTGTCGATGCGGCCGGAACGGGAGGAGCCGGGGCTGGGGCGGCGAAGCCGGTGGTCAGATACCGGACGGGATCTGTGAGGCTCCAGCCGACGACGGTGCCGTGCTGGACCAGGAGTGCCGCGTCGGGGCGATGCCGATGCGGGTCTCCAGCGGTTCGTCGAGGACATCGAGGTCGCGCAGGCAGGTCAGCGCAGTGTGCCCGGTGCGCGGCAGAGTTCGGAAGTCACCTTCAGGCGGACGTGCCGGCCCGCATCCGCGCGGAGACCGCCTGAGCGGACGAGGGGCGTGGCGGGAACGCGGGCAGAGTCCTCGGCATCGGCAGCCTCAACGCCGGGGATGTGAAACTCGGTGCCGATCAGTTCCCGGCCGGCCCGGCCGAACCGGAGCTCGTCAGACGTGTCCCACAGTCACTCCTGGCTGCCGAAGACGTCCAGAAGGAACCGTCCGCATTCCTCGACATTTGCGTACGTCGCGATGCGTACACGGAAGTCCCGGAAATCGAAACACGGGGTGATGGGCAGTGGATCGTCCGTTGGTGTCATGCCCTGGGCGTCGCCGGGAGCGGGTTTTGTGGTCCATGCCGTCCAGGAAGCGATTGTGCTCGCGTTGTTCGCGAGGAACGTGTCGGCCTTCGAGCGGGACTACCGGCTTCGGCCGGTTCCGGAGCGACGGTATGCGTCCCAGGCCGCGCGCACGGCGGCCCTGAGTTCGGCATCACCGAGGTCGCCCGGTTCGGCGAGGCCGGGGTTGACCGAGTAGTCCTCGAGGATTGTGAACACCTGGTCGAAGAGAGCGCCGAGTGCTCCGTGAATCCGTTCTCCGTTCGCCTGGGATGCACGTCGGGCCTCCCACCAGCTGTGCGCGAAGTCCGGTGCACTACAGCTCCCGTCGGTGAATGCTTCCAGCAGCGTCAGCTGCCGCGCCGCCGCACTGGTCGGTTCGATGTCGCCGGGGTGGGACCAGGCCCTGTGGTCGGGCGGGTAAGTGGCTGCTACGGCCGGCAGGGAAGGGTGCCGTTTTGAGAGCGCGCGCGCATAACGGCCAAAGCGTGCGCGTGCCGTGTCGATCCCCTCGCTGACGGCCGCGGCCATGAAGGCAGCGGTTCCCGCGATCAACATGTGGCCGGCTGCCGGAAAGAGGACGGCTCCTTGCATGTCAGGTGTGCAGAGCAGGAAGGGCGGGCGGATACCCGTGCAATCTTCGGATGGGGAAAGCCGGGAGGGCGTACCGGCCGTCGCGCCCGGGGTGTCGGCGAGATGCGTGCCAAGAAGGTGTGATGCCCCGACAGCACGACAGCCGACCGTGATCCGGCGGGCCGACGCCGCATCGATCTGCACACCCACGGGAACGGGAGCTACTGATTTGTCCCGTAGCCAGGACGAGGCAAAGGTGCCGTCCGCACCGAGCACGGTCCTCGGATCTGTTGACATGCCGTGTCCTGAGTCGGTCACCACATACCGCCCTGCTCATACAAGACGAAACAAGACGAAAGGGTTCAATAGGTGCGAGTTTCGCGGAGCATCTCCTCCTGGGCTTCGGGCGGGCACAGGAGCACGGTCCGGAAGGTGACCTTCCCCTGACCCGGGAGCCCGGGTTTCCCTGCCCAGAACTTCGCGGCGTCATGCAGGGCACGAAAGAGGATTGCGCGTTCTTCGGGACTCTCGGAGAGTACGACATCGGCGTCCTCGATGGTGACGAGGAAGTGCTGAGCGTCGAGCCAGTGGAGATCGGTCAGGCAGTCTCGCAGTGCGTTCCAGTTCCAGCCGAAGTAGTCCGGGAGACGCAGCGCCTCGTGGAACTGGGTGAACACCCCGTCGGAGTCATGCATGTCCCGTCCTCGCACCCGGGCCGAGTGGATCAGCCCGGTGGGAGGCAGGGCGTGCACGACGGAGAGCATGGAGCCGGTCGGGACGACACAAACTCCTGCCTCGTCCCGAGCCCACCAGACGGTGTTGCTCATCTGCCGGTCTCCCTCACCATGTACGTCGCCGAACTCGTGAATGCCGCAGAGGACCCGCCCTCGAACCCCGCTGGAGCCTCGAAGCGATCCATCCGTTCATCCGTTCAGCTGTGAAGTGTCGTCCAGAGTCTGCCCCACTTGGTGGCTCGGCGAGAGTCCCAGCAGGCCTGTCCAAGTGTGGGGGCTGTGGACATGGGTGATCGGGGTTGAGGACGGATGCGAGTCCGAGGGATCCGGGAAGTGTAGCGGCCGGCCTCGTCCCAGGCCGACGTCATGGTAAGTACGCCGCCGAAGACACGCTCGAGGCCCGACCGGGTAAACCCGACAGGGAATCAGTCAGAACGTCGTGCGCTTACAAGATCAAGTACCTCACTTCGGGGATGTATCCGTGGCGTCATGGACGGGCTCTGCCGCTCGGCTCGATGTTGTTTCCGAGGGTGGGAAGCACACCCCTGCCTGACAGCGATCCCAGAAGTCTGGGCGTGTCGCAGTGCCGTCCGTAACGGCCCATCGAGCCCTGGCCGGGCCGTAGGCGGAGCGAGGCGGCCACCTCCATGTGGTCCCCCAGCCCGAGACGGCCCACAGCGGTCGCCGTGGACCGTCTCGGGCTGGGGAAGCGCAACCCCCGATCTCTCACGCGTTCTGGTAGGCCACAGGAAAGCGGTTCCGACTGCGGTCCGTCACTTCGACATGATGAAGTCCAGGGCAAAGCCCGAAGCAGTCGTCCAATAAGTGACGAGCTGACCGTCGTCCGCGTACAACGTGTCGACGGGCATGGGGACGTCGATCGGCTTGCTCACCTTGCTGCCGGGCTTGCGACCCTGGAGGGTGAGGGTGATGTTCTTCACCTCGTACTCGTCCCTGGCACCGCCGCTGACGAGCAGAGCGGCATAGGCCTCCTCACCCGGAGCGATGGTGACAGGCACCCCCGGGTCCGGGTCGCTGTCCTCGATCACGGGGACCGTGGTCTGGCCGTTGCCGAGCCGCACGTAGGGGTAGTGGTAGAGATTGCACTTCTCGTCGCCGACGTTCTGGACGATGATGAGAAGGTGCCTGGCCTCCTTGCTGTCCGCGGGCTCCTTCACGGCGGAGACCGCGAGGCCGTTCTCGGTGCAGGCGGCGATGGTGCCGGCGCCGCCGCTGACACCGCCGTTGCTGTCCCCACTGGTGCTGCCCGAAGCATTGCCCGGCTTCCCCGAAGCCGTCTCACTCAGCTTCGCCAGGCTTGTCGCGTTCAGCTGGTTCGAGGACTTGACCTCACCCGATCCGTTGGCCGCGCTCGACCCACATGCAGTGGTCCCGAGCAGCGCGGCAATCACCGCTGCCCCAATGGCGTAGGACTTCCATCCCTTGGAGCGAACAAGAGCACTCATTGATGTTCCCCCGTGGTCGGCCGTACACGGCCGCTCTTGGACTCTCGGTACGCAAGCAGAGCCTTCACCAAGAACCTTTCTCAATACACCTATTGGGCAGTTCTGTTGCTCATCGAGCACAGGGAGGAGATGGTTCCGTCAAAAAGACGATCAAAGCGTGATCGCGTCGTCACTGTGACGCGGTTGCGAGCGTATGGGTGTCCGGGCGCGCCGAAGACCATGCTCGGCTCCGTGCCGTCCTTCGCGGGACAGGCCGACCGTGCCAACGGAGGCGGGAAACCGGACACAGCTGGTGTCCCACAGCTCCGGAGCGTCACCGCCCACCGCTGCGGACGCCCGTCTGCCACGGCTGAGCAGCGGATCGAACGTACAGGTCATGGCTGGATGACAGGACAGTTGACGTCACGGCCATGGCACCCACCCATCGTCGTGTCGGACTCTCCTGTTCAAGAACCGGGATGACGGTTTCTCAGCATCGAGCACCGCGTGCTCAGCAGGTCAACGAAGCCCGGTGAGAGGTCCGGCGCGTTTCACGGGAGCCACCGCCCCCATCCACACACGTCGTGATCTACGGTGCCATCAGTCACTCATGACACCGCGACGGGGAGGGGCCGTGGAGCAACCCAGAACGGCATTGGCCGAGCGCATAGCCGAACGAAGGGCAGGGATCGGTGATCCACGGGCGTTGGTCGGTGAGATGCGGCGCTCGGTTCTTCTGGTCCCGACCGTCGGCGGCCGCCTCTGGAGCGTGCGCTCGGGTGGGGTGCGGTGGGTGTGCGCCTTCACGGACGAGACGGCGCTGGCCCGCTTCGCGCTTCATCACGGGCCCGGTGACCGGCCGGTGGACTATGCCGCGTTGCTGGGCGCCCGGATCGTGGACGAGATCGTGCCGAGTCTGGGCGAGCCCGCCGGTCTGGCCGTGGACATCGCCGGCGAGGACGGGGCGATGTTCTTCCCTCCGGTCACGGGGATCGTTCCCGACGGCGTCGCCGTCGACACCGACGCGGTGAAGGAGGGGAGTGGCCATGAGCGGTGACGGAACGGACCTGCACTTCGACAAGGCGTCGGTCGCAAAGTTCACGAGGGGCGTGGGCGCCACCATCGACGGGCTGGGCGAGCTGGGCGGCGCCACCGGTTCGGTGATGGGCAAAGGTTTCTCCGCGTTGTCCATGACCGGAATGGAGGCCGGGCACCACGGTCTGGCGGCCGACTTCGAGGACTTCTGCGAACGCTGGGAGTGGGGTGTGCGCGCCCTGGTGAACGACGCCAGCCAGATCGCGAACCGTCTCGGCCTGGCGGCCGGAACGCAGTGGGAGCACGACCAGTACGTCGCGGGCACGCTGAAGGTGGGGGTCAACGCCCTGATGGGCGGCAATCCGCATGCCTCCGAGGAGGAGATCGCCCGGCAGGACTGGGGCGAAGTGTTCACGCCGGACCACTTGAACCCAGACTGGAGTGCCGAGTCGTTCGAGCGGGCGCAGCAGGAGATCGAGCAGACCTGGATGGACACCGGCCGGACGGTCCTGACCGAGGGACAGGTCGGCCGGCAGACGGAAAAGATCAACGAGTCGCTGGGCATCGACGACAGCGAGTGGAACCAGGCGCTGGACAGGACATTCGGGCCGTCGCCCGAGGAACGCGCCCGGCAGGCGCAGCAGCAGAGCGGTCAGGGCGGCGACGGGGGTAACTGAACGTGGGCATCGGCGATTTCATCAAGGACATCACACCGGACTCGGTGGAGAACGCGGTCGAGGACGGTGTCGAATGGCTCGGCGACCGGGTCGAGGACGGCGGAAAGTGGGTCGCGGACCGGCTGGACGACGTCGGCTGGGAGTCCGGCGCGGACTGGGTGCGTGAGCAGTCGCGTTCGGTTGCGAACCGGATGGGCGCCGAGGTCGACGAGATGGACCTGGGGCAGACCGAGGACAAGACCAAGCTGGTCTACGGCAGCCCGGAGAAGCTGCGTTCCACCGCTCGGAAACTCCGCGCCTTCCAGAAGGCGTTCGACGACGCCGGCGAGGGCTTGAAGGGCCTGGACTCCTCGCGGCTCAAGGGCGAGGCCGCCGATGCGCTGCGGAAGGTGATGAGCGCCCAGCCGCCGAAGTGGTTCACCGGAGCCGACGCCTGTGAGAAGGCGGCCTCCGCGCTGGAGTCGTTCGCCGACACCGTGGCATGGGCGCAAGGACAGGCGCAGCTGGCGATCGACAAGTGGAAGGAAGGGGTCAAGGCGTCCGAGGAGGCCGCCGACGCGCACCGCAAGAAGATCGAGGCCTACAACAAGGCCGTCGACCGCTACAACGCCCAGCCCGCCGATCAGCGTGACCCGTCCACGCTGCCGCCTTGTCCCGCCCCGACGTTCCACGACCCGGGCAAGAAGCTGATGCAGGAGGCGCAGGACATCCTCGCCGAGGCCCGCAAGCAGCGGAACACCGCCGCGGAAACCGCTCGCAGCGCGATCCGCGCCGCCCGCGACATGGCGCCGAAGAAGCCGTCGTACGCCGAGCAGGCGGGCGGCGGTCTGCAGGAGCTGCAGATCATGAGCGACCACGTCGGCGGTGGCGTCATCAAAGGCACGGCCGGCCTTGTGAACTTCGTCCGCTCGGTCAACTTCCTGGACCCCTACAACATCACGCACCCGGCCGAGTACGCCACGAATCTCAACAGCCTGGCCGCGGGCCTGTTGGTGGCCGCCAACGACCCCGTCGGCACCGGCACCCAGATGGTCAAGGACTTCATGAAGGACCCGGCCGAGGGCTTCGGCCGGCTGATCCCCGACCTGGCGCTGACCGTGGCCACCGGTGGCGGCGGCGCCGCGGTGAAGGGGGTACGCCTCGCCGAGGAAGTGTCCGACGTCGCACGGGTGCGCAAACTGGTCGACAACGCCCCCGAGGGCACCCACAACCGACCCGACGGCACCCGCACCACCGACGGGACCGACCCCGTCGACCTCGCCACGGGCCACATGTTCCTGCCCCAGACCGATGTGGAGATCCCCGGCATCCTGCCGCTGGTCTTCACCCGCCGCACCGAGTCCGGCTGCACGGCCGGCCGTTTCCTGGGGCCGTCCTGGACGTCCACCGTCGACGAGCGTCTGGAGATCGACCCGGTCGGCGTCGTCCACGTCACCGCCGACGGCCTGCTGATCACCTACCCGCACCCCGTCCCCGGCACCCCCACCCGCCCCGAGTCCGGCACCGCCCACACCCTGCTGGCCCGCGACGAAAACGGCGACTACACGGTCACCGACCCCGACACCGGCCTGGTCCGCCACTTCGCCGCCCCGCCCGGCAGCGAACCCGGCGGCGACGGAGTCGCCTGGCTGATATCCGTCACCGAACGCAACGGCCACACCGTCACCATCGACCGCGCCGACGACGGCCTGCCGCTGGCCCTGGTCCACTCGGCCGGCCACCAGGTGAAGCTGACCACCGCCGAGGGCCTGATCACCGCCCTCTCCCTGGCCGGCGCCGGCGAGAACGGCACCGACCTGCCGTTGATGGCATACGGCTACCAGGACGGCAACCTCACCACCGTCACCAAACCCTCCGGCGCCACCACCACTTTCGTCTACGACGACCGCCGCCGCGTCACCGCCTGGATCGACTCCAACAACAGCCGCTACGACTACACCTACGACGACCGCGACCGCGTCATCGCGGAAGGCGGCGAAGCCGGCCACATCAAGATCACCCTCACCTACACCGAACCCGACCCCGAGACCGGTCAACGCACCACCACCCTCACCACCGCCGACGGCCGCATCACCCGCCACCTCATCGACCGCCGCTGCCGGGTGATCGCCACCACCGATCCGCTCGGCCACACCACCGCTTACACCTACGACAGCCGCGGCAACCTGCTCACCCACACCGACCCGCTCGGCCACACCACCGCCTGCACCTACGACGAGAACGGCCGGCTGGTCCGCGTGGCCCGCCCGGACGGCTCCGAACTGCGCGTCGTACGCGGCCCTCTCGGGCTGCCGACGGAAGTCGTGGGACCGGACGGCGCCCGCACGACCTACGAGTACGACGAGCGCGGCAACCGCACCGCGGTCACCGACCCGGCCGGAAAGACGACCCATTCGGCCTACGACGACGCCGGCCGCCTCACCTCTGTCACCGACGCCCTCGGAAACACGACCCGTGTGGTGTGCGACGCGGCAGGTCGGATCGTGGAGGTGACCACCCCGTCCGGCGCCACCACGCGCACCGAGCGGGACGGGCTCGGCCGTCCGGTCCGTGTCACCGACCCGACGGGCAGGACCACCCGACTGGAATGGAACGCGGACGGACAGCTCGCCCGCCGCACCAATCCGGGCGGCATCGTCGAGTCATGGACCTACGACGGTGAGGGCAACTGCCTTGCCCATACCGACCCCTCCGGCGGTGTCTCACGCTACGAGTACACCCACTTCGACCTCCCGCTCGCCGTCACCCGCCCCGACGGGAGCCGCTACACCTTCGAGCACGACAAGGACCTGCGTCTCACCCGGGTCACCAACCCGCAAGGTCTGACCTGGACGTACGAGTACGACGCGGCCGGCAACATCGTGTCCGAGACCGACTTCGACGGACGCACCCTGACCTACCGCCTGGACGCCGCGGGCCGACTCGTCGAGCGGATCGACGCACTCGGCGGAACCATCTCCTTCGAGCGCGACCAGCTCGGCCGGGTGCTCCGCAAGAACGTCGACGGGAAGGTGACGACCTACGCCTACGACCGAGCGGGCCGCCTTCTCGAGGCGATCGGACCGGACAGCGAGCTCCGCTACCAGTACGACCGCCGCGGACAGGTCAAGACGGAGCTGGTGGACGGCCGCCCGCTCGTCTACTCCTACGACGACCTGGGACGGCGCATCCGCCGGACCACACCCACCGGCCATGTCACGTCCTACACCTACGACTCCGACGGGCTTCCCGCGCAGCTGACCACGGGTGGCCGTGAGGTCGCCTTCACCCATGACGCCGTCGGCCACGAACTGGCCCGTGCCTACGGGGACGCGATCACCGTGACGTCGGCCTGGGACGAGGCCGGGCGGCTTGCCGAACAGCACATCACCGCCGGAGCCCGGGCCGTCAACAGTCGCGCTTACGCCTACCGTGCCGACGGACATCTGCTCTCCGTCACGGACCGGCTGTCGGGCACCCGTACCTTCGACCTCGACCCCATCGGCCGGGTCACCGCCGTCCACGCCCCGGACTGGACGGAGCGGTACGCGTACGACGAGGCGGGCAACCAGACCTTGGCGTCCTGGCCGGCCCACCACCCCGGCAGCGAGGCCACCGGACCGCGCGCCTACCACGGCACCCGCATCACCCGCGCCGGAGGCGTCCGCTTCGAGCACGACGCCCTCGGCCGCGTCGTCCTGCGGCAGAAGACCCGCTTGTCCCGCAAGCCCGACACCTGGCGCTATGAGTGGGACACGGAGAACCGCCTCACCTCCGTCACCACCCCCGACGGCACCCGGTGGCGGTACCGCTACGACCCGCTGGGTCGCCGCACCGCCAAGCAGCGCCTGGCGGCCGACGGCGAGACCGTGGTCGAGGAGATCCGCTTCACCTGGGACGGCCTCACCCTGTGCGAGCAGACCAGCCACCGGCCCGACGTCCCGCACACGGTCGCTCTCACCTGGGACCACCACGACGTCGTCCCACTGGCCCAGACCGAACGTCTCCTGACCGCCGACAGCCGACAGGAGGAGATCGACCGCCGGTTCTTCGCCATCGCCACCGACCTGATCGGCACACCGACCGAACTGATCGACGAGACCGGCGGCATCGCCTGGCACACTCGCACCACTCTGTGGGGCACCACCGCCTGGGCCCGCGACAGCAGCGCCTACACCCCGCTCCGCTTCCCCGGCCAGTACTACGACCCCGAAACCGGCCTCCACTACAACTACTTCCGCCACTACGACCCCGAGACCGGCCGCTACACCTCTCCCGACCCCCTCGGACTCGCACCCGCACCGAATCCCGTCGGCTACGTGGACAACCCGTACGCTGGCTGCGATCCGCTGGGTCTAATGCCCAAGTACACGAAGGAAGAAAGGGCTCAGAAGGCCAGGCAGATCGCCCTCCAGACCATGGATCAGGTCATCAAGAGGGCGCAGGGCGGCAAGATGAGAAAGGCCGGCAATTATCATGCGCACGACCACGGCTTCACTGAGGACATGGTCTTGGAGATCCTCAAGGAGCCGGATGCGGTGTACCACTCGATGGCGGGCAGTGGAAATCTGATCTTCCGTAAGGAGGAAGACATCGTGGTGGTCCGAGCTGACCGTTCCGGGTCAGGGAACGTCATCACGGCATATGGCTCGTCCGGCATCAAGGGGCCTTCCGGGGCTATGGCGCTGGGCGGCTCGCCCAGCGATCCTGGTAAACCGATTACACATGCTGACATAGTCGAGGGAAGAATTCCAACCAAGAAGGGCTACATGGCTCCGGCCGAGCAGATCAGATGAGAAGGAATTCACCATGAGAATCACCTTTGACGGAGACTTGACCGCGACAGTGACGGACAATCCACTGCACATCACCCCGCGTTTCAATTTTCGGGATTTCCGTGTGCGCATCGCTACGTATGCAAATGTAGAGGAGCGCGGGCGGTTCCTTCTGGACACCTTCGGCAGCCAGGAGTGGCTATGGGACTCGCTTGACGAGCTACGGTTCGATCGGGCCACCCGGGAACTGGTCGGCGCCGAGTTTCAAATCCCTGACGTTGAGGCCGCCGATGCCGAGGACTCTGCCCGCGTTCCCACCACACCCCTTGTCCATCCGGGTGGTCTCCGCGCGGACGATGTCCGGGACTTCCGCCTGGAAGTAACCTCTGAGCTCTGCCGTGCCCCCGGGGACACCGTGCTGACATGTCTGCGTGACCTCGATGTCCTCGACGAACCGCTGGAAGCCCGCATCGGTATCGCCCCCGACCTGGCGCTCCTCGTCCAGCACAGCACCATCGTCGGCTGGAGCCTCACAGATCCCGTCCGGTATCTGACCACCGGCTTTGCCGCCCCCGATCCGGCTCCCCCCGCCCCAGCCACTCGGCTTGTATTCACCGAGTGTCTGGACGTCATCACCACACCGCTGCTCGACGAGGTGAGGGAACAGAGTCCAGCCGCCCTGGCCCACCTCAGGGAAATCCACCAGGTCCTGCACGCTCAGCGCGAGGACCGGCACCGCGTCGACGCCCTACTTTCGCTCGTCAACGATCTAGTGGAAAACTATGCGGACCATTGACACTCAGCCGAGAAATGAACTACCTGCAAAATACAACTCGAAAGCACCTCTGAATAAACACAAAGAGCTGCCAGCAGAAGAGTTTCTAAGGTCATTCCCAGACGCCCCGTAAAAAGGACTGGATGAAATGAGTGCCGCTCGCCCTTAGAGGAGGGCTCTCCCCCGCTGCTCAGGCAGTGGTGCGGTCCCACTTGGTTGTGGAGAGCAGGCTTCCTACCAAGGATGGATACATGACTCCAGCAATGCAGAGCAGATGAGACAGCATTCCCCATGAAGCTGACCTTCGACGACAACTGGCACGCCACGGTGACGGATGATCCGCTGCCTATCACCCCGCATTTCACGGGTGATTCTGTGGTCATCGCGCGCTACACGAACGCGGAGGAACGTGATCGGTTTCTCGTGAATACATTCGGCAGCCAATGGTGGCTATGGGACACCCCTGATGTCCTCCGGTTCGACCCCAACAGCCGGAAACTGGTCGGGGCAAAATTCCAGATGCCGTATGCGTCCGCCAGCGCCGAGACCACCACCCGTGTGCCCATCATGCCCGCAGTACGTCCGGGCGGACTCCGCGCGGACGAGGTCCGCGACTTCCGGCATGAGATGTGCACAGTGCTGTGCCGCACGCCCGGGGACGCCATGCTGACGTGCCTGCGTGACCTCGATGTCCTCGACGAACCGCTGGAAGCCCGCATCGGTATCGCCCCCGACGTGGCACTCCTCGTCCAGCACGGCACCGTCGTCGGCTGGAGCCTGACCAACCCGCTCCGGTACTTGACCAAGGCGTTCACCACCCCCGACCCCGCCCCGCCGTCCGACACCACCCGCCGGCTGTTCAGCGAGTGTCTGGACCTGGTCACCCAGCCGGTGATCGACGAGATCATGGACGGCGAACCTGCCGCCCTGACCCGGCTGCGAGCCGCCGACGAGGCCCTGCGTGCCCAGACCGAAGACCGTCACCGGGCCGACGCACTTCTGGAGACGATCTCCTCGCTCGTGGAGTTTTACGGACATTGAGGCCAGCGGTGAACGGGGGTTCACATTGAAGTCTCACGACTTCATCAGCATTGTGCGAATGATCCTGGACGTTGATGCACAGGCACGAGAACGCGCGGCCGACGAAGCGTGCGACTACGTGAAGGCATATACACCTGCCCAGGCATCGGCTCTGGCGACACTGCTGGCGGCAACCGCTGCCTCTGAAAGGGAGAACTCCGCCCTGGAAGCCGAGTTGCACGCCATCATCGAACTCACCTCCACCGACCACGTCGGCCTTGACCACATCTCACCTCTGCGTGAGATCGTCCTCGACGACCTCCCTCCTCAGCTCCGCGACTATGTCAGCGACCTGCTGGAAGGATGAAAGTCAGAACGGACAGCCGGTGCCGTCCGGTCCAGAACAACGCCGTACCGCTGAAGAGCCGGACGAGACGAGGCGTCAACGTGCCCTGCAGACCCCGGCACATGAAGGGGATGGGCGGACGGTACTCAAGGGATGGAGAAACCCGTTCTTTTGTGGCATCAAATCTTCGACAGCAGCCGACAAGGACCCGAATGACCATCACCTTCAATGGCACCTGGCGCGCGACGGTGACGGACCATCCACTGTCCATCACTCCACGTTTCAGAGGTAACTCTGTGATCATCGCGCCCTACGCGGACGCGAAGGAGCGTGTGCAGTTCCTCGCGGACACCTTCGGCAGCCAGGACTGGCTGTGGGACGACTCCGACGTCCTCCGGTTCGACCCGATCAGCTGGCAGCTGGTCGGGGCCGAGTTTCGGATACCGGAGGAATCCGCCTCAGCCGAGGACTCCGCACGCCTTCTCGACATGCCTGCGATACGCCCGGGCGGGCTCCGCGCGGACGAGGTTCAGGACTTCCGGCACGAGATGTGCACAGTTCTGTGCCGCGCGCCCGGGGACGCTGTGCTGACGTGTCTGCGCGACCTCGACGTCCTCGACGAACCGCTGGAAGCTCGCATCGGCGTCGCCCCCGACGTGGCACTCCTCGTCCAGCACGGCACCGTCGTCGGCTGGAGCCTGACCGACCCGGTTCGCTATGTGATCAGCGGGTTCAATGCTCCTGACCCCAACCCGCCCTCTCCAGCAACCCGTCGCCTGTTCACCGAGTGCCTGGACTTGGTCACCACACCGGTGGTCGACGACGTGGCGGACAGCGAACCAGCCGCCTTGGCCCGCCTGCGGGCCGCCGACGAGGCTCTGCGCGCCCAGCCCGAGGACCGGCACCGGGCCGACGCACTACTGGAGATGATCTCCTCGTTTGTGGAGCTTTACGGACGGTAAATCTCCTCCGATTCACCTGATCCACGCCGGCCGACAGCCGATGACGTCTCCTGTTCCCGGCAACGGCATGAGTGGAATGAGTTCATGGCTGCAGTGAGGTTTTCTCAACGCCTTTCGTTCCACGCGTTGTTGAGGACAAGGGCGGCCTGAGCGATGGCTCCGATGCGGCTGGGGCTGAGCGTGACATGTTGCAGGGCACGCCAGCGCTGTTTGAGTTCGGCGGCGGCGCGCTCGCCCAGGGCTCGGATGCCGCGCAGGAGCCGGTTGTGGGTGCGGGTGTTTGCCGCCAGGGGGGAGGCGATGTCGGGGTGCGGGCGGAAGGGGGTGTGGATGCCCTGGCCGGCGCCGGTGTAGCCGACATCGGCCAGCGTCGGCAGACCCTGGCGGGCCGCGGCGTACAGGGCGGGCAGGGCGTGGATGCGGGCGGCGCGCAGGTCGTGGACGGATCCGGGTTCCACGTCGGAGACCCACAGCAGCTGTCCGTCGGGGGCGGCCACGAACTGGATGTTCCCGGCGAAGTGCCGGGCTGTGCCGGAGTACCACAGGTCGGTGCCTTTGGCGGTGGTGCCGGCCACGCGGTCGCAGGCGATCAGGGTGCCGTCCAGCACCACGTGGCTCAGGCCCTGCTCACGGCAGCGGTCCAGGACTTCGTGCAGGTTGGGGGCGTGCTCGGCCAGGACGTCGATGCCCTCGTGCAGATACCGGTAGCCGGTGGCCTGGGAGATGCCGGCGTCCCGGGCCAGGCAGTGCACGCAGGTGCGGTGGCGGAACCAGCGCAGCACCAGCACCGCCTGCCGGAACGGGCCCAGCGCGCGGGAGCCCCTCGGAGTGCCGATCCGGCGGCGATGGCCGGCCAGCAACCGGGCCACGTACTCCACGACGTGGCGGGGGACATCGAGCATGGCAACATAGGGAACCAACGTGAAGCCTCTGGTGCAGCGGACGATCTTGTGGTGAGAACCGTCCTACCAGGGGCTTTACGTCTGCCCACAGCCGGGCCGCCGCTGTCCGCTCCAGCCCCCGACGCCCCGATCAACCCACTTCACGAAGATTATTTCGCTGAGAAAACCTCAGTGACCGCAATGCTGGAAGAGCTCCGGGACATGGTCCCGCTGACCGCCGAGGGCGCGGCGGGAAGGTTCGCGGTCCAGGAGTGGACGCCCGGGGGCAAATCCCGCGACGGTGTGGAGACGTCCTGACGCAAGGACGGCATCCGGGGATGGATCCAGACGTTCCGCAGCGGGGTGGTCCGTGTCTCGTTCGCCGTCTGGATCCGCGATGTCGACGAGTCCGGTTGCTTCGACGACCTGGACGCCGTCTACGAACAGGGCGAGCAGGCGCTGGCCACGCTCCTCCTCGAGATCGAACATTCTCCGCTCGCCGGCCACCTTGCCGAGGCTGAGCTGACGGCCACGGACAAAGACGAGTTCATCGCGGCCCGCAAGTGAACCCTCGACGGACGGGTCCTGACCGCCGGTGTGGTGCAGAGGACACCGATCTTCCCGTGATGGTCGCGGTCACGCTGGAGGAACCCGCGTCCGCCTCGGCGTGAGTTCGTTTCATGTGAGAGCCGTTCCTGTACGAGACGTGCAGACCTGGAACGACGTAGGAGGGTGGCCTGCCATGCTCTTTTCGTAGAAGTGGGACTGGGACTCCCTGGAAACGCTGAGCATTCCGGCGTCCGAACTTCGGACGTACCTGGAACGCCTTCTCGGGGAGGACCCCGATGAGCGGGCCCGTGCCGGCCAGGTTCTCTACTGCGAGGTCGCCAACCAGGAGTACCTGTACAGCGCCGCCGCTCCCTGCGTCGACGCCCTGACGACCTGGGCCGCAACGGGTACGCCGCTGACGCCGCAGGCCGTGAGTCTCCTCGAGTCCATCCTGAACGCCAGGAATACCGGTGTGCGTGCCGGCTGGAGGGCGGATCCGTCGATGTCACGGACTACTGCAGAAGCGAAATCCTTGCAGCGCTCCCCCAGTTGCTGAGCCATGCCGACGGTACGGATGCCGAGTACTTTCACGAGATCTGCAATCTCGTTCCCCAGTTGGCCGATTCGTCTGTCGAGGTGGTCGACTTCCTGCGCAAGTCCGTTGCGGCGTTCACGGGAGAGCTGCACCAAGCGGCCGCCGACGCACTGAAGGAGGCCGAAGAAGTGGCCAGGGAAGGCCACATGCGGTAGAGGCCATCACTCTCTGACGTGGCGGGGCAAACCGCAGTCACCGCCCACCATCGGCGCGGGATGTTCCGTGCGGCGACGCGGCCGGTCGGCTCCGCCCGACGGCGGTGTACCACGCCGTTCACCGAGGACGGCACCGGCGGCGCCGCGCCTCCTCCGCGTCACGGGCAGCCGTACCGCCACCACGCTTCCCTGAGCTTCCCTGACCGCCTCCCCTCCCCCACGCGGCTTCCAGGCGCCCCCCAACAGCGCTCAAACCGCGTTGTCAGTGGCCGCAGTTAGCTTCGATCACGTTCCGCCGAGGTGGCGTGAACGTTCCCTTTCGCATGCCTGGAGATGGTGCGTTGTCGGTGTGGGAGAAGTCGAGCACGGCGCAGGTGGTGCCGTTCTCGCGGCCGCGGAAGCTCGCGAAGGTGCCGTTCGTCGAGTTGGCCGACGGGCGGTTGCAGGGTGTGGTGTCCAGTGGGTCGGACATCGGGCGCGTGTATGTGTCCTCGGTCGAGGCGGGGACGTACGCGTTCGCATGCAGCACCAACAACAACCGCCCCTGCGGCGGGGCGCACGGGTGGTTCTGCAAGCACATCCGCGCGCTCGTCGGTGAGGCCGTGCTGCAGTACGGCGTCGAGCGTGTGGCCCGGTATCTGAAGGTCGAGGTCCCGGACGACGGAGCCGACGCGGCCTCCGTCATCGACGCCATGACCGCCACGCGTCCCGCGCAGGGCGACCGTTCGGCCGCGGCGCAGGTGTTCAGCCGGTTCCTGCGGCATCTGGCGTATCTCGAACTGGAGCCGGTCACCGTCCCCTTGCCCGAGATGCAGTGGTTCCCGACGACGAGGGCGGTGGCCTGATGCGTGCCGATCTGCTGACCGACGCCGTCGACGGGCTCGACGAGGCCCTCGCGGCCGTGGACGGTTTCGACGAGGTTCTTGTCGCCGGCCTGCTGCGTCCGCAGCCCGCCCAGGCGGAGGGGCTGTTCGCGCTCGCCGATGCCGTCGCCGGGTCCCCGCTGGCCTCGCGGGTCGCCGAGGCGGCCGAGAAGGCGGCTGCCGGCGCCGCGGGCGAGGATCACTTCATCGCGCTGGCCGCCGCCCGTACCGCCCTGCTCGGCTCCGTGCACGACGCGCTGACCGTGCGGGTGGAGGAGGCCGTCGGACGGCCGCGTGCCGAGGAGGGCGCCGACGGGGCCGGCTCCCCGGGTGACGGCGACGAGCACGCCGCCAATCTCCATGTGGCTGCCCGTGAGTGGCTGTGCAATCTGGCGCGGGCCGGCTGGAAGGGCATCGACCACGAGCTCGTCACCGGGGCCGCACCCGTGGTCTCCGCGATGCTGCCCGACCCGGCGCTGCGCCGTCCGGCCACGCTGCTCGACGGCTTCGCCGCCGAACTCGCCGCCTCCTGCCCGGGGGCGACCCTGGAGCGTGTTCCGGTGCGCCGCTGGGCCGACCTGTGGTCGCGTGCCCTGCTGCTGACCGTGCCCGGTGCGGCCCCTGCGCCCGCCACGGCCGAGGTGAGCGGCCGTCTGCTGCCGCTCGGGATCGACCTGCAGGAACACGCCACCGCCGTACAGGCCCAGGTGCACGCGGTGTTCGAGCCCGCGGACGGCGGTGTGCCCCGGCTCGTACGGGCCTCGGTGTCCGCGCCGAAGCCGGACACGGTCGTCGGAGCGGGGCTGTGGCAGCTGCTGCGGCCGCGCATGTCGCTGCTGGCCGCCGTCAGCGAGGGCCGTGCCATGGAGCTGGACGCGATGCCCGTCACCGCCGAGGGCGACCTGATCTGGGACGACGCCCGGGCCCGTACGGGTGAGCCCGCGGAGATCTTCACCACCGCCCGGGTGGCGCTGCCCACCGCGGCCGCCTTCGCGACCGCGCCCCTGGACCGGCATCCGGCCCGGATCGCGGTGCCCGTCCTGGTGGAGGGGTACGCCGTCGAGGAGGAAGAGGAGGAGGACGGTGCGGTCGCCTTCCGGATCGCCGGGCAGCGTCTCTCCGTCGACGCCGGCCGGATCCCGGCCGCCGGTCCGCTCACCCCGGAGGCCGTCGCCTCCTCCGGCGCGTGCATCGGGCTGCTGCGGTGGGACGCCGGGGAGTTCCTGCTCCAGCCGCTCGCCGTCGAACGGAAGGCGGGGAGGAAGACCGTCGCCGTGCACGCCGGGGCCTGGGCCGGAGGGACGACGGACAAGGCGGGCGTGCGGGCCGAGAAGGCAGCCACCGACGCCGTCGAGGTGCTGCGTGAGCGCGCCGGAAAGCTGCTGCGGAAATGACCGGACAGACCGCGGAGAAGATGCCCGCGCCCGATCCGTACGACAACCGGCGGCAGGTGCTGTACTGGCGTCTGCTGGCCCGTCTCTTCGACCCCGAGGAGCAGGCCGCCCTGGAGTCGGCGAGTCTCGCCGTCGTCGAGGACATCGGCCTGCCGCCCGCGCTGCTCGACCCGGGGACGTCCGTCGACTCCGTCGTGCAGCGGCACCCGGAGCTGGCCGCCGAGTTCGAGGGGCTGATGACCCCGAAGCCGGAGGAGGACGGTGCGCGTGACCGGGCCGCCGAGGTGCGGCGCGCGGCACTTGTGTCGAAGGTGCTGCTGAACGTCTTCGCCTCCGCCCCCGGTACGGTCACCGCCGGGCAGCTGGCCCGCTGGCAGTCCGACGCGGGCTGGCTGGAGCGGGCGCTGGGCTGCCGGCCCGGTGAGCTGCGCGGCGGACGCGGCAGACACCGCGTGGGGACCGGAGGCGGGGTCAGTCCGACCGGCACCGGTGTCGGCAGGCCCACGCCCGACCTCAGCCGGCTCGTTCCCGAGATCGGCCCGGAGCTCGGCGCCATCGAGGCGGACCTGGTCAAGCGGATGCATCTGCGGGAGGTGCTGGCCGACCCGCAGCTGGCCTCGCAGCTGACGCCGAGCATGTCCCTGATCGAGCAGTTGCTGTGGGACAAGGACAACCTCTCCGGGGTGGCCCTGGCGAACGCCAAGGCGCTGATCCGCCGTTACATCGACGAGGTCGCGCAGGTGCTGCGCACCCAGGTGGAGAAGGCCACGGTCGGCGAGATCGACCGGTCCGTGCCGCCCAAGAGGGTCTTCCGCAACCTCGATCTCGACCGCACGATCTGGAAGAACCTGACCAACTGGGACCCGGAGGAGGAACGGCTCTACGTCGACCGTCTCTACTACCGGCACACCAGCCGCAAGACGACGCCGCAGCGGCTGATTGTCGTGGTGGACCAGTCGGGCTCCATGGTCGACTCGATGGTCAACTGCACCATCCTGGCCTCCATATTCGCCGGACTGCCGAAGGTGAACGTCCACCTGATCGCCTACGACACGCAGGCGCTGGACCTCACGCCCTGGGCGCACGACCCGTTCGAGACGCTGCTGCGCACCAAGCTGGGCGGAGGCACCGACGGCACCGTCGCCATGCAGCTCGTCCAGCCGAAGATCGCCGAGCCGCGCAACACCGTCGTGGTGTGGATCTCCGACTTCTACGAGTGGCGCTCCCATGAGCTGTTCGAGAGCATGGCCGCCCTTCACCGCTCGGGGACGAGGTTCATCCCGGTGGGCTCGGTGACCAGCTCCGGCCGGGGCAGCGTCAACCCGTGGTTCCGGGAGCGGTTCAAGGACCTCGGGACTCCGGTGATCTCCGGTCACATCAAGAAGCTCGTGCACGAGCTCAAGACGTTTCTTACCTGATCTCACCTGATCTCGCCTGATCTCACCCGATCTGCCCGATCACCGAGCACGCCTCGCTCGGACCCGTGTCGTTCGGACCCGTGTCGTTCGAGCCTTGCCGTTCCTGCCGTTCGCTCGTGATCACCGTACGAAAGGCTTTTTTCTCATGTCCGACCTGCTGCGCGCCCCTGCCGAGATCAAGTACACCGAGGAGCTCGACTGGCTGGAGTCGATCGACGACAACCCCAAGCCGTTCTCGTGGCGTCTGTCCCCGAAGATGGTCCGCGTGTTCATTCTCGGCTCCGAGCCCTCCGACGGCCTGGACCGCGAGATCCCGCGGAAGTGGTTCGGCGACCGCAGTTTCGTGGAGCGTGCGATCGTCACCCTCGCCTCGGACCGCGGGCTGCTGCTCATCGGCGACCCCGGCACCGGCAAGAGCTGGCTGGCCGAGCTGCTGGCCGCGGCGATCTGCCGCAACTCCACGCTGGTGGTGCAGGGGACGGCCGGCACCACCGAGGACCACATCAAGTACTCCTGGAACGTGTCCATGGTCATCGCCAAGGGCCAGTCGCGGGAGTCGATGATCCCCTCGCCGATCATGACGGCCATGGAGACCGGCGCCATCGGCCGCTTCGAGGAGCTGACCCGCGCCACCAGCGATGTCCAGGACGCGCTGATCTCCATCCTCTCCGAGAAGTACATCTCCGTTCCCGAACTGGAGAGCAGCGGCAGCGACAACATCGTCTTCGCCAAGCCCGGCTTCTCGATCATCGCCACGGCCAACAGCCGTGACCGGGGCGTCAACGACCTGTCCTCCGCGCTCAAGCGCCGCTTCAACTTCGTCCGCATCCCGGTCGTGACGAACAAGAAGAGCGAGGCGGAGATCGTCCGCTTCCGCACCGAGGAGCTGCTGCGCCGGCACGCCATCGACCTGGAGGTGCCGCCGACCCTGCTGGACGTGCTGCTGCAGAGCTTCGCCGATCTGCGGGCCTCCGCCGCGGCGGCCGGCAGCGACGACGAGAAGCTGGAGTCCGCGCTGTCGACGGCCGAGCAGATCGGTGTGCTGGAGGACGCCGTGCTGCACAGCAACTTCTTCGGCGAGCGCACCCTCACCGCCCGTACCCTCGCCTCCTCGCTCGTCGGCTCCCTCGCCCGCCGCGAGCCGGAGGACCTGGCCATCCTCAACAAGTACCTGCACGGTGTCGTCGAGCCGCGCAGCAAGGAGGAGGGCGGGCACTGGACCGAGTTCCTCGAGGGCGGCCGCGACGCGATCGCCACCCTGTCGTGAACGGCGTGAACGTTGTGAACGGCACGCACGCGATGAGCAAGACCACCGGAACCCACGACAGCACGTTCTCCGCGCTGCGCGAGCAACTGCAGCAGGCGGCGGCCGCGTTCGCGGGCGGGCCCGACGCCCTGGAGGAGATCCTGCTCGGCATGGTCGACGACGTCGACCGCGCGGTGCACGAGCCGCTGGAGATCTTCCCCGTCTGCCACCACTCCCCCGCCTCGGCGCTCGCCATGGCCCGGCGTCTGCGCGAGAAGCAGCCCAAGGTCGTCTACCTGGAACTGTGCGAGGACATGGCACCGCTCCTGACCGAGCTGCGCAACTGCCGGCTGCCGGTGGCGGTGCAGGCGTTCGCCGGGGACGTCGACGGCTTCCCCCGGGAGTGGGCGCCGCTGTCGGTCGTCGCCCCGGTCACCGAGGCGTCCGCCGAGTACCAGGCCATCGCCTACGCGCTCGACACCCCGGGCGTCGAACTGGTCCTGGTCGACCGGTCCGCGGACCACGTCTTCCAGTGGGACCTGCGCGACGGGCGGACGGCGAGGAAGACCGACGACGCCCCCGGAACCTCCGCGGACAAGGCGCCCGAGGCGGAGGCCGCGCTGCACGGCGAGGCCGTCGGCGTCGAGATCGGCGACCTGCGGCCGCGCTTCGCCGAGCTGGAGGAGCATCTGCTGCGCCACGGCAAGGTGCGGCACTGGTCGGAGTGGTGGCACCAGTACGTCGAGGTGCCGCTCGGCACCAGCGACCACGACACCTACCGCCAGGTGATGTTCCTCATCGGCAGCCTGTTCCGCCGTCTCGCCCCTGGCGACGTCGGCCGGCTCCGGGTGGACGAGGACCGCGAGCGGTACATGTGGACCCGGATACGCGAGCACCTGGCGGCGACCGGCACCGCCCCGGAGGACTGCCTGTATGTGTGCGGCGCGTTCCACGCGGTCAGCCGTGTGGAGGAGTTCGGCCTGCACGGCACCACTGGCACGTTCGAGATCCCGCCGCGCACCGGCACCACCTGGCAGTACGGGCTGATCCCGTCCAGTCATGCGGCGATCGAGGCGCAGTTCGGCCTCGCCCCGGGCTCGGTGTCGATCGCCGCGGCGGAGTGGGCGAAGGCGCTCAAGCGCACCCGCGTCCAGCCGTACCGGCTGACGGGCCAGGCAGGGGCGAAGAAGTCCTCGGCGAAGAAGTCCCTGACGCCGAGGCCCCGGGGCGGGCAGGCGGCGGTTCCCGCGCAGGAGCCGCCGGCCGGGGACCGGCTGTCCGGCTTCCTGCGCCGGCCGCCCGTCCTCGACGCCCTGGACGAGGCCGAGCTGCTCGGCTGGTCGGTGGACATCGTGCGCGCGGCACGGCGCAACGGCTATCTGGCCTCCACCGCCGACGCCATCGCCGTCTTCGAGACCTCGATCCTGCTCGCCGGGATGCGGGACCGGGCCAAGCCCACGCCGTACGACTTCCAGGACGCGGCGGTCACCTGCATCGAGAAGGACACCGTGCCCGGGCGGCGGGACGTACGGCGCCTGGTCGAGATCATGATGGGCGGCGACCGGGTCGGCCAGGTGGGCTACGAGGCGCTGCCGCCGCTGGCCCGTGACGTGTACGACCGGCTCGCGCCGCTGGGGCTGAAGCTCCAGCAGCGCACCGTGCAGCGGGCCCTGCTGGACATGGCCTCCCAGCCGGAGCTGCGGGCGTGCTCCGACGTCCTGTGGATGCTGCGGCGGCTGATGCCGCACGGCGCGGCACGGCCGATCATGGGCGAGCGGCGGCTCGGTGAGCGGTCGATCCAGGAGTCGTGGGACCTGGCGCTCGGCAAGCACCAGCGGGCCCTCATCGAGCTGGGCTACGAGGGGGTCAGCCTCGAGCAGGTCCTGGAGCAGCGGCTGCGGCGCGAGGCGTACGGGCCCCAGGCGACCGCGGGGACCGTCCTGGCGGCGGTCGAGGACGCGCTCCTGTACCTGAACAGTCACCGCCTCGCCGACGAACTCGGCACGCACGCGCTGAAGGTGCTCGCCACCGAGCGCAGCGTCGACGGCGCGCCGGAGGTGCTGCGCCGGATACGCGGGCTGCTGACGTACTACCGCACCAGCGAACCGGCGCTGCCCTCGTGGATCGAGTCGTTCGCCAAGACCGGCTACGCCCACTACTGCACCCTGCTGCCGGTGGCGTTCCGGGACGAGGACGCGACGGTCGGGCAGGTCGCGGCGATGCTCGGCTTCCTGTTCAGCATGGAGGGCCTCGCGCTGTCGCTGGGCTGCGACCGGGCGCAGCTGGAGCTGGCGGTCGCCCAGTCGCATCCCGAGGATCCGGCGAAGACGGCCCTGCTGTGGGCGGCGCAGGTGCAGCTCGGCACGCTGTCCCGGGCCGAGCTGCGCAGCCGGTGCGACGCCCTGCTGGACAATCCGCTGGTGGTGCCCGCCTATCCCCGGTACCTCAGTGGCTTCGTCCACGCGCTGGAGCCGGTGCCGGGGCTGGCGGACGTGGTCGTGGAGGCGGTGTCGAACGCGTTCGGGCGGCTGCCCGACGCGGTGCTGCTGCCGTGGCTGCCCCTGCTCATCACCACCTTGCGGTCCGGCGCCGCGGAGCTCGCCCCGCTGCTGATCCGCGAGGCCGGACGGCTCTTCCCGGGCCGGCTGGCGGACCTGGACGCGTGGGTGCCGCCGTGGCGGATGCCCCAGACCCCGCCCGCCACCCGCCGGACGCGGTCCGCGGGGCACGACCGCCGGGGCGTCGCCCTGCTCCCGGCCCACCCGGCGACCTGCGACGCGGTGGCGAAGCTGCTGGGCTGCCCGCAGGGGTGGGCGCAGGCCGACGTCCCGTCCCCGTCGGGTGCCGGGTTGCTGGCCGCGCACCCGGCGACGTGCGACGCGATGGCGGACCTGCTGGGCTGCGACGGCCCGTGGGCGGCGTCCGGCCCCTCGCCTTCGGGCGCCGTCCTGACGGCCCGGCATCCGGCCACGGCGAAGGCCCTGGCCTCCCTGCTCGCGCGCACCTGACGGGCCCACGAGCACCTGACAGCCATGCCTCACGGCACCGGCCGGGTCCTGGGGACCACACCAGGATCCGGCCGGTCCGGCTTCGGCCGTGCCCCGGAACGGGCAGGTACGCGCGTCATCGCCGCCCGTCCGTCCCGGGCCCCAGCCTCCCCAGGCCCTCGTCCCTCATCATCCATCGCGGCAGGGACCACGCACCCACCGCGGCACGGACCACGCACCGGCATCCGCCCTGTCCCCGCTTTCCGGGCCTCCGGCTGAAGCACAGAGTTCGGCCGGCTCACTCCCGGCCCGGATGCGCCGCGCTTCTCACAACACAGATCCTTGGAATATATTGGTACATCTTGGAACTGGATGGCAGGGGCGGTAAGCTGCCCGCATGACCGCATTGCTGGAGGAGCTGGAGGAGCAGCTGTCGCAGTTGCGCGCTCAGCTGCGCGAGGCCCGTCGCGCCCGTGACAAAGCCGCCGCTTCCCGCATTCGCGGCGAGCTGCGCAGGGTGGAGGCCGCCTGGGAGGAAGCACTGGACGCCGAGGAAGCGGCCGAGGCCGCGTCCGGCGGACAACGGGCTCCGTCGCACGCGGCTGCCTCTCCGGCAGAGTCCACAGCGCCTCCCCCACGGCCGGCAGCGCGAGAGAAACGTTCCGCACAGGGGTCCATCCCCGTCCGCGAACAAGTGCACCAGGCACTCACCCTGCTCGGCGCCCCCGCCGCCCCGAAGCTCATCTCCTCCGTGTACGAGGCCTTCTTCAGCGAACCGCTCGTCGCCACCAAGCTCGCCTCGCTCCGCCGCGACGAGGAACGCTCGTTCAACGCCCAGGGATACGCCCGCCCGTACTACATCTGCGCGGCCCTCACCCACGACCGGCTCACGCCCGCGCGCGGTCTGCTGGCCGTGTCGGTCTGGCCTCTTGAACGGCGGATCATCGGCCCGCTCAGCCCACGTGTCGACTTCCTCACCCATGCCGTCGGCACCGCCGAGCAGATCCAGCGGATGACCGCGGCCGGCCACCCGCCGTCGGAGGCCGCCTGGCAGCTGCTGCGTCGTTTCGCGCTCAACATCCCCGGCGCGTACGCCGACGACGAGCTCGATCCCGCCCGGGTGATCTCCGCAGCGCACACCGAGGCCGCGGTTCACCGGGAGTCGGACGACGCCGAACGTGCCGCCGCCGCGGACCGTGCCCGCTCCCAGCTCACCGACGTCCAGCAGCTCTTCGGCGCCGCACCCCTGCGCAACGTCCTGCGCGACACGGGCAGCGCGGACCGCTGACGCCCAGCCGGAACGCCCGCAGGCGGCGCTGTCGTGCCCGCATCGCACACCACCACGCCAGTACAGCGTGTAAGAAGAGAAGCACAGCGTGTAAGAAGAGAAGATGCCTCCGCAGCACCCTGTTGAGCCTCCCGGCGACCGGCTCGCCGCCCTGCGCGGACCGCGTCCCCCGCAGCCGTACACCGCGCGCAAGATCACCGCTCTCACCGCCAACCCGGCCTGCTCCCGCCGCGCCGTGCTGGACGCCGCCGGAGTCGACAAGGCCCTGCTGGCCCAGCGCATGGGCTATGAACCGCGCTTCGGCCAGTCGCCCTTCGCCATAGCGCGGGAGCAGGCGTTCGAGGCCCTGGTGAAGTGGGGCGGCTATGCGGAGCTCATCCGGCTGCTGCGCGAACAGCTCGACGTACCCGTGGAGGAGGCCGGGGTCAGCGATCTCAACGAGGTGGGCGGGGACACCTCTCTCGCCCGGCGCGCGAAGGAGACCCGGAACCTCCTGGCGCGCCTGGCCTCTGGCGGCGACGAGCGGCTGATCCTCGACCGTCCGGTGCTGACGCTGGAAGTCGCCGGTCAGACCGCCTATCTGGAGCCTCAGGCCGTGACCCATCGCGTCGGTGGCAAGTTCTACGTCGTCGAGATCCGCTCCTTCCCCGCCATCGACGGTCAGGCGAACCCGACGGCCGTCGCGCAGACCGCCAAGCAGGCCGCGGTCTCCGTCCTCGCACTGCACCACGCCTTCGCACAACTGGATCTCGACCAGGAGCAGATCGCCCACGAGTTCCTGCTCATCTGCCCCAAGGACTTCTCCAACCGGCCCTACGGCCGTCTGGTGGACATCCGTCAGGAACTCGACGCGCTGAGCTTCCAGCTGAACCGGCTGCGTCGCGCCGACGACCTGGCGCGGGACCTGCCGCCCTCGGCGACCTTCGACACGGACCGTGACGCCGGGCAACTGGACGCCTCGGTGAGGGCGCTGGACGCCTCCTACACGCCCGGCTGCCTGTCCTTCTGCGAGCTGGCCCGTTACTGCCGGGACGAGGCCACCGCCTGCGCCTCCCCCGCCCGGCTGGGCGGCACGGTCCGCGACGCGCTTCCGGGTATCGACTCCACCCGCACCGCTCTCGCATACCTGGACGGCGCGCACGCGCCGGGCCCCGCCGAGGCCGCCGCCATCGACCGGCTGCGTACCGCGGATCGCCTGCGCCGACTGCGCCGGGGGGAGGTCGCATGAGTACGCTCGCCGCCGTGGCCGCGCTCCGGGCCACCGCAACGGGCCGCGCCGAACGGCTGACGACGGTACGCCACAGCCATGTCGACGACCACCCGTTCGTCCTGGTCCCCCTCACCCTCGCCGGAGAGGCGTGCGCCCCGCTGGCCGCCCTCGCGGGCACCGACCCGAAGCAGCCGGCACTTCTGACGGTGCGCCAGCCCAGGAATCGGGCCGAACGCTTCCGTTTCGTCGAGCGCCTCGCCGCGCTACTGCTGCCGTACATCGACCAGTGCCGTACGGCGGACACCGAGACATACACCGTGGGCCGCGGGGCGGACAAGGAGGAGCGGCAGCGTTTCCTGCGCGCGCCTCAGCTCCTGGTGCCGGGCGGTGAGGGCATCGCGTACGTCCGGCTGCTCGGCCGGCTGACCCGGCTGCGTGCCGTCGAGGGGCCGTACGCCGTGGACCCGTCCGTGCCCCTTCTCGGCAAGTGGCTGACCTGGTTCGCCGACCGGGCGGAGTTCCCCGGCTCCTGCCTGCTGCAGGCCATGACACGGCTGCTCTCCGCCCACTGGGCGACCGGGCAGAGTCCTGCCGAGGACTCCCACCTCGCCTCGCTGCTCGCCTGGATCGACCCGCCCGACGGGCAGACAGGCGCACAGGCCGCCCGGGAGGCGGAGGATCCGCTGCGCTTCCCGCCGACCGGACCGGCGACCGATGTCGTCTTCGACCGGACGCTGCACGACCTGATGTCCCGTTACGACAAGGCCGGCGACGACCGCGGCCGGGAGGCCGTCGGCCGCCAGATCGACCGCGAGCTGCACGGCCAGATGCTGCCGACCTGGGAACTGGTGTGGCGCGGTGTGGAGCTGCTGCGCGAACTGCCCGAGGGCGGACATGTGGCCGAGCGGTGGTCGTACGACCGGAGGCTGTTCACCGAGTACGCCGCCTACCTCGACGAGGACGGCCGCCCCCAGGCCCGTCGTGACCACGCCGTGGGCGCGGCCCGCCGCCTCGCGCGCATGGAGGAGGCGATGGCACGGTACGACGCGCAGCGGGCGTTCGACGACCCGCTGGTGATGGCGGAGTACGAGCTGACGGGCGAGGCGTTCACGGGAGTGGTCACGGCCCGCGACGAAGACCGCTTCGTGCCGGGAGCACGGGCCCCGAAATGGCGCCCGACGATCACCGTGCGCACCGAGCTGCCGGTGCGCCTCACCCCCGGCACGGAGATCAAGTGCCCGGCGCGGCCCGGGCAGAAGGCGGAAATCGTCGAGATTCTCCCGGACGGCGAGAGCCACACCGTGGTGATCCAGCTCAACGGCGGCTTCAACAGGGCACGCAAGCCGCCCGCCCCGCCGGGCACCCTGGCCGAGGTCGGCGAGACGGTCACGTACACCTCCGTCGACCCGCAGGCCATGCCGTCCGTTCTGCCCGCGGAGGAGGACACTCCGTGGACGCACGGCGGGCCGCCCGAACCGTACGAACCGACGGACGAGGACGCGGAGGAGATCTGGGAATGACGGCTGCTCCCGAGACTGCCCCCTCTGCCGCTCCGGGCGAACTCGCCGACCGGGCCGTCGCGGGCATCCTGTCGAGCCTGGACACGACCACCGGCCGGGGTGTGGTGGTCGACTCCCCGCCCGGCGCCGGGAAGTCCACCCTCGTCAAGCGGGCCACCGGCCACCTCACGGCGGCCGGACACCAGCTGATGATCGTCGCGCAGACCAACGAGCAGGTCGACGACCTGGTCGACAACATCGCACGGCAGTACCCGGACCTGCCGCTCGGCCGCCTGCACGCGAGCACCTTCACGCTCCCCGAGCGTGTCCGCCGGCACCCCAACGTGACCGGCAGCAAGGAGATCACGGATCTGCGCGACCTTCCGGTCGTCGTCTCCACGGCGAAGAAGTGGTCGTACGTGAAGCCCGCCACGTGCGCCCCGTGGCGCTGGGCGATCGTCGACGAGGCGTACCAGATGCGCTCGGACGCCCTGCTCGCCACGGCGCCCCTCTTCGGTCTGGAGGACTCCCGTGTCCTCTTCGTGGGCGACCCTGGCCAGCTGGACCCCTTCGCCACCGTGGACACCGACCGCTGGCAGGGCCTGACCTGGGACCCGCTGCGCAACGCGGTCGACGTCACCCTCGCGCACAATGAGAACCTGGAGCGGCACCAGTTGCCGGTCTCGTGGCGTCTTCCGGAGATGGCGGCGCCGCTGGTGCAGAAGGCGTTCTACCCCTTCTATTCCTTCATCTCCGGCACGAAGGCCGCCGACCGCGTCCTCACCTACAGCAGCGCCGCGCACCGTACGACCCCGCAGGACGCCGTCCTGGCCCGCGCGGCGGAATCGGGCTGGGGCCTGCTGGAACTGCCCGCCCGGCACACCCTGGACGACGATCCGGAGGTCGCCGAAGCCCTCGCCGCGACGGCTGCCCGCCTCCTGGAGCGCGGCGCCCTGGTGAACGGCAAGCGGCTCACCGAGGACCGCATCGCGATCGGCGCGGCGCGGACGGTCCAGGTGGACGCGGTGCGGTCCCGGCTCTCCGCCCGCGGTCTGACGGCGATCACGGTGGACACCGCCAACCGCCTCCAGGGCCGCGAGTTCGACGTCACCCTCGTCTGGCATCCGCTGTCGGGCCGTCAGGACGCCTCCGCGTTCCATCTGGAGACCGGCCGCCTGTGCGTCCTGCTGTCCCGGCACCGCTTCGCGTGCATCGTGGTGGCCCGCGCGGGCATCACCGACCTGCTGGACCGTCACCCGCGGAGCAGCCCGGTGTACCTGGACGTACCGCCGAAGTTCCCGGACGGGTGGCGGGCTCATCAGGTGGTGATGGAGCACTTGGGGAGCGCTGACCACAAGGTCCGCTTCTGATTTTCACAACCTCCCCATAGAATCCGTCCGTCCGCGGGGGCGAGTGCGACAAGGCGAAAATGTCGCATGGAGGGGATCAGTCGGAGAACGCCGGCCTTGCCCGCGTTGCCGTGCCCTGGAGAAGTCCGCGCTGTCCCTCGTCGGGCCTGAGCTGTGGGACGTGAGAGCAGGGATAGCCGTGACGACCAATCCGAACGCATTCGGGAGCGGCGACAATCTGGAAAAATTCAAGGCGGTCCTGGCGAACTGGCGTACGTCACTCGTGGATCTCAGCGGGCGCAATCGGCTGCTGAACTTCCGGCACACCCGAACCTCCACGCTCGAGGTATCGGCCCCCGCACCGTCGACGCTGGTGAGCTTGCTGGAGAACCGCGCTCTGTCCTTCGCCGCTCTCCCCGACGACACGTCCGTCGAGGACGAGGAGCCCACGTGCCCTCCGCCCGGCGAGTACGACATCGTCACGCAGAAGACCACGGCCCCCGCTCTGCAGCGGGCATTGCGCACTCTTCGCTCCAAAGCGATGCAAGTGTTCAACGACTACGGCCTGTGGACCCTTCATCTGGGCGTCGGCATGCTGCGCTGGTGCGAGGACGGGGCCACCACCAGCAGTGATGCGCCGCTGATCCTCTTCCCTGTCGAACTCGTGCTGGCTCCCACGGGACAAGTGCTCCTCCAGGCGAATGCCGACGAGGACCCGCAGCTCAATCCTGCGCTGCCCATCAAGCTGGAGCAGTTCGGCATCGACTGGACGCCCGTCGCGGAAGCCGACTGCCGGGATGTGACCGCAGTGGTCGAGGCCGTGCGCAAGGCAGTGTCCGGGAAGTCCCGGTGGGAGGTGGAGGAACGCGCCGTCATAGCGCTCTTTGCCTCCCACAAGGAATCGATGTACCGGGACCTGCTCGAGAACGAGGACCGGATCCTGGCCAGCGATCTGGTGCGCGCGGTCGCGGTCGGGCCCGGCGATGCCCTTGCCTCCGACCGCTTCGACTTCGAAGAAGTACCGGCGGAGCGGATCGACGAAGTGGCGCCTCCAGAGGACACTCCGCTGGTCCTGGACGCGGACGCTTCGCAGCGGCAGGCTGTCGCGGCAGCTGTGGCGGGGCAGTCCTTTGTGCTCGACGGGCCTCCGGGAACAGGCAAGAGCCAGACCATCACCAACATCATCGCCGGACTCATGCACGCCGGCCGCAGTGTGCTGTTCGTCAGTGAGAAGGCCGCGGCACTGGACGTCGTGCTGCAGCGCCTGAAGTCGGTCGGACTGGACTCCTACGCCTTCGCCCTGCACAGCCGCAACACCAGCCGCAAGGCCGTGGCGCAGGAGCTGGGTCGTGCGCTCTCCGAGCAGCCCCAGGCGGCTGAACTTCCCGCCCAGGAAAAAGCCCAGGCGCGCCTTGACCGTGAAGCGCTGTCCGCGTACGCCACCGCGATGAACGAGGTGCGTCAGCCTCTGGGCCGCACACTGCATGATGTCATCGGCCGGGTGGGCCTTCTCGACGACGCCCCTGTCGCCTACCTCTCCGGTTCCGGTGACGGGGTGACCCGGCGCTTCGACGTCGCCTCCTTCTCTGCCGCCGACCTGGAGAATGTGCTCAAGGCCGCGGACGCCGTCAGTGCCGCCTGGCAGGCAGTGGCCGACCCTGGCTTTCCCTGGCGCGGGCTGCGTACGGACCAGCCTCACCCCGGTCCCGCTCTGGAAGAGGCACGCACTGCCCTGAACGGACTTCTGTCCGCTCTCGACCGCTATCAGCCTCTCAACGTCAACAGTGCGGCGTTCACCTCATGGGACCAGGTGGACCGGCTCATTCGACTGCTCGATCTGCTGGATGAACGGCTGCCCGTGCCCGAGTGGTGGCTCACCGATGCCGATTTCGCGCATACCGTGACCGACCCGGTCGAGTCCTTCCTTGCCGCACTGCGTCATGTACAGCGTGCTCAGCAGAGCGCACGGGACGTCATGGGGGACCGCTGGCAGGAGGTGTCTCCGCGCCTGCGCCCCGAGCCGCCCGCCGCGGAACAGGCACTGGCCACCCTCAGCCCGCAGGGCCTGGACCTGACTAACCTCACCGAACAGCAGGCCAAGGACCTGGCCAAGGGCTTCAGAAAGGCTGTGGAGCTGCTTGAGAGTGCCACCGCCTCTGCCCGCGAGCTGACACGGGTTCTTGGCGTGGACGAGCCGTCCTCACTGGCCGGCACAACAGCCTTGTGCGATCTGGCGGAACTGTCCGCCGTCCCGCATCGTCCGCTTGAGACGTGGCTCAGCCCCGAGGGTTTCGCCGCCGCACAGCAGGCGGCACTTGATGTCGTGGCGGCTGCCGTCGGAGAGTTCCGTGCGTGCCGGGACCGTACGATCGCGGCACGGACGACCGCGCAGGAGCACGCGGGGCCCGGCTGGGCCCGCGTGCCATCCCACCTGTCCTGGCAGCCGGATGCAGCGGAACTCGCCCTCGGTGCCATGGAACCGCCCGGCGCCGACTTCTCCAGCCTCGGCCGGGACGAGGCCGACTCGCTCGCCTCCCGCTGGAGTGCTCTCGCCGACATGCTGGAGGACACCGCCGAGCACGCAGTGAAGGCGGCGGCTCTGCTCGGCTCCGACCCTCCGGACACTGCCTCCGAAACGCGGTCCGTGACGGACCTGGCCTCACTGGCGGCTACCGCCCACCGCGCTCCCGGATCCTGGTTCGACCCCGCGGTATTGCCCACTGCCCGCCGCGTCGTCGACGAATTGCACCGCCTCATGGACGACCTCGACAAGGCACGGCAGGAGGCACACGGCGTCTTCGGTCCCGACACGCCCCATACCCTGGGTCTGACCGAAGCGGTGAGCAGACTCTCCGAAAACGGCCGACGCTTCGCGGCTGGGCTTTCCTCCCAGGTGCGGGCCGACCGGAAACTCATCGGCAGGGTCAGCGTCCGCGGTTCCTGGCACAGCAGCCTGCAGGAGCAGCTGGCCAAGGCATCGGCCTGGCAGCAGGCGCACCAGGCCGTGCTGGCCGCAGTGGCCGAGCATGAGGAACTGCTCGGCGTCTACGCACATGACGGCCTGCCCGATCTCGCCGCGCTGGACAGCGCGCTGCGTCAGGCGGAGGACGCCCACCGGCTCGCACCGGCCGTGGTGGCCGACCCCGACCGTCGCCGCCGTCTGGCCGCCCAGCTGGCTCACGGATCCCTTCCTGACCCCGCTGTTCTCGAGCACGGCAAGCGGCTGGAGGAAAACCTGCGCACATGGGCTTCGGCACTCCAGGAGCCGAGACTCCGCGAGCACAGTCCTGGCCTGGAGCGTCTCGGTCCGGCCGCGGCAGCCCATTGGCTGCGCGCTCACGTGCCGGTGCTCGAGAAGGCCGTACGTCTCATGGACGCCGTCCAGGAGATCGGGCGACGGGAGTTCCCCGAAGGGAAGGGGCACACGCTCGCCTCGGCACGCACGGCGATTGCCGCCGCACATGCGGCGCAGCAGGAGGATGCGGCGTTCGCAGCCCAGGAAGCACACGACCGCGAACTGCTGGGCACCTGGTACGCGGGGCTCGATACGCGTCTCGACGAGGAACCGCGTACCGACAGTGACACAGCGGTGGAGGACGAGCTGCTGCTCCGTGCCGTACGGCTGTCGGCGACGGACAGCAGGCCGGGGACGACAGCGGCTGACCCCGACGCCGTCGGCCTCCTGGGCGGGTACGCGCCGGACGGACGTCCCCGTACCGCCGCCCTGGCCGCCGCGCTCGCTGCCGCATCCGATGCCCACCGGCTCGCCGGACCGGTCCTGTCCGACGCGGCACGTCGCGGCAGGCTCGTTCACGCGCTCGGCGCCGGCCGGCCCGCTGTTCCGGGACTGCTCGAAACAGCCGCCCGTCTGCGGGCGGAGTGCACGGCCTGGGAGACTTTCACGGACTCGGCCGACCTCGCTCCTGCTGGTCACGCCCTGCGTGCCCGCTCCCTGTCCGAGTGCATGGCCTGGCTGCGTGCGCATCTCGAGCCCCTCGACGATGCCGCTTCTCTGATCCACTCGGTGGCTCGTACCGCTGGATCTCCGGGGGAATCCACCAGAGGTCAGGCCGACTGGCTGACGCTCGGCAGGGCCCGTGCCTCCGTTGCCGCCGTGGTGGCGGCCCGCGCCGCCGAGGACGAATTCCTGAGCGCCGATGCGGAGCACCACCGTCTGCTGGGCGACCTGTACGAGGGGATCGACACCTCCCGGGAGACCGTTCACAGCGCCCTGGACTGGGCCCTCAGAGTCAGGCGTACCGCTTCCGCCGCCAACACCGCGGCACCCTTGCTGCCCGAAGCGGCGCACCTGCTGCTGCACACGGCACCCGACACGTCGGTGGAGCGTCGTCACCGCGACTGGCTGCAGCGGATGGACGCGCTCACCGGACACTTCGAACCGCCTCGGGCAGCAGAAATCAGCGCGGAACTGAAGAAGGGATTCGCTTCCGCGCGCGCACTCCTCGACCGCATGTCCGCTGATCCCTATGGTCCCGACGCCTGGTTCCGTTCCGCCGAGGCCCACAAAGTGCTGAGTGATTACGGGCTGGAGGAGCTGCCGGCGCAGCTGGCGGACCGCGAAGTGCCGGCGTCCCTGTTCCCCGACGCTGTGGAGCGCGCCGTCCTGCGTGCCTGGGTGGAGCACCAGCTTGCGACCGACAGCCGTCTCGCGGTGGTACGGGCCACCGACCGGGATCAGTTGGTGGAGCGTTACCGCCGACTGGACCGTGCGCTGGTGCAGGCCGCCCACGCCACGGTGATCACCGCCTGCAATGCGCGACGTCCCCGCCGGACGACGGCGGGGCAGGCCGCGCTCCTGAGCCGTCAGGCGAAACTGCAGCGACGGCACATGCCGGTGCGGCGGCTGCTGGACGAGACACGTGACGTCGTACAGCGACTCAAGCCTTGCTTCATGATGAGTCCTCTGGCAGTCAGCCAGTACCTGCCACCGGACTTCCGTTTCGACGTGGTGATCTTCGACGAGGCGTCCCAGGTCCTGCCGCAGGACGCTGTGAACGCCATCTACCGCGGCAACGCCCTGATCGTGGCCGGCGACCGACGGCAGCTTCCGCCGACCTCCTTCTTCAGCACAGGCAGTGATGCGGACGAGGACGACGAGTGGGACGAGGAGGTACCCGACTCCTTCGAGTCCATCCTGGATGCCTGCGTGGCGAGCGGAGTGCTCCGTGAGCTGTCACTGCGGTGGCACTACCGCAGCCGCCACGAGAACCTGATCTCCTTCAGCAACCACGAGTTCTACGAGAACTCCATGGTCGTGTTCCCGGGTGCCGTCACAGACGGCCACGATGTGGGAGTCGCCTTCTACAAGGCCGACGGCGTCTACGACCGCAGCAACCGGCGCGACAACGTCCGAGAGGCCGAGCTGGTGGCTGAACGGGTGATCCACCACTTCTCGACCCGGCCTCATCTGACCCTGGGAGTCGTCACTCTCTCCAAGGCGCAGGCGGACGCTGTTGAGGACGCCGTCATCAAGGCGCGTCAGAGTCGGCCCGACCTCGACCCGTACTTCACCGAGGACCGTCTCGGCGGCTTCTTCGTGAAGAACCTGGAGACGGTGCAGGGTGACGAACGTGACGTGATCATCCTGTCGATCGGATACGGCCCTGACGCTCAGGGAAAGCTGCGTTCCACGTTCGGTCCGGTCAACCGCGAGGGCGGCTGGCGGCGTCTGAACGTGGCGGTGACCCGCGCTCGTCACCGGGTGGAAGTCGTGGCCTCCTTCCACGGTTCGGACCTGCCGGACAGCACGAACAAGAGCGTGCAGCATCTCAAGCGGTATCTGCAGTACGCGGAGCAGGGGCCCGCAGTCCTGAAGACGGCCGCACCGGACCCGGACGCCGCACCGGAGAGTCCGTTCGAGGAGGACGTCCTCGACACTCTGCGCGGCTGGGGTTACGACGTGCAGCCCCAGGTGGGCGTGGCCGGCTTCCGGATCGACATGGCGGTCCGGCACCCTGGCGCACCTGGTACGTACGCGCTCGGAATCGAATGCGACGGCGCGATGTACCACTCCTCACGCGTCGCCCGTGACCGTGACCGGCTCCGTGAGGAGATCCTTCGCGGTCTGGGATGGAACCTGTACCGGATCTGGGGGACCGACTGGTACCGCAACCGTAGGGAGGCGCAGAAGCGGCTGCGTGAGGCGGTCGAGGCCGCGTGTGCCATTGATCCTCATGCATCGGCCCCGGAGCCGGAACCGGTCGTGGTGACCGAGCCGGTGACGGCCGAGGTCGCGATCGTTCCCGTTGAGGAGTCGGACCGCTCGGCGTGGAGCCGTCCCTATCGCGCCATGCGTCTCGAGGAGCTGGCCGAGCTGCGACGCGTGCTGGGTGCACAGACGGGGCTCGGAGCCATCGATCTCCGCGAGCCGGAAGCGCTCGGCCTGGTGGCGGAGGTGGCCCGTCACATCATCTCGGTCGAGGGTCCCATCGAGGAGGACGTACTGATCGGCAGGATGCGGGAGGCCTGGGGCCTCGACCGGGCGGGGCAAATCGTGCAGGCGAGCGTCCGCAAGGCGCTGCAGCGGTTGAGGAACAAGAAACGGGCGGTGCGGTCGGGCACGGCATGGGATCTGCCGGGCCGCGAGGTCACAACGGCTCGCACGCCGAGCGGGGACTTCGACCGCAAGAAGGTCTCGCAGGTCCCCCCGGCCGAACGGCAGGTGGCCCTGATGGGTGTCCTCTCCGAGTCTCCGGGGCTGAGCCGTGAGGAACTCGCCAGGGAAACGGCCAGATTCTTCGGGTGGCTGCGTCTGGGAGCCGACATTCGGGCCGCCTTCGACAAGGACATCGACGCGCTCATCGCCAGGAACGCGGTCGTGGAAGGGACTTCGGGTCTGGTGCTTCTTGAGGGGCCTGCCGGAAGCCACTGATCAACAACTGAAGGCGGTGGGCGTCCGGGTTCCGGCCGGACGCCCACCGCGTGCACGACGGCGAGCGGGGCGCCGCGTTCGCCACCCGCTTTCAGCCCAGCCTCATGCACCACGCATGAGGTCGGCATTGACAGACTCGACGTGTGCGTACAGTGGCCCTCCGGTGACGATGTTCTGCCCCCTCCCGCGGCGCCACGGGTCCACGTCGATGACGGTGACAAGGGCGTTGCCCAGCCCGATCACCACCCACCAGTCACGCGCATCCGCCCGTACTCGCCAGGTCGACTTCACCCATTTGCCGGTGTCGGTGCGCACTTCGGCGGAAACGAGTTCCCAGCTTTCCAGGTCGAAGCACGTCAGCTCCTCCAGAGGCGCACCGCGCTGTTGCAGACGCTGGGCGGCATGCGCGCCGTGCGCCTTCAGCCGTATCGGTTCACGCATGATGTGGCGGATACGAATGAACAGTGAGTCCGGTCCCGACTCGACGTGGAAGCGAGCGGTCTCGAAGCGGGGTGGCACGGTGATCTCCTCGAGAGAACGTCACTCTCCTCGAGAGAACGCCACGAAGCGTGTCCAGCTGTCCCGGCCGACGGCGAGGGAGGGACGCGTCACGTCCTTGGAGTCCCGTACGCGGACGGCCTGTTCGGTGACAGCGACCTCCACGCAGTTGTCGCCGGCCGTGCCGCTGTAGCTGGACTTGAACCAGGCCAGTTGGACGTTGCTCATAGTTCTCCTCTGATCCGCTCCAACAGGCCCACAGAGCCGTGAGGGGCAAGGGCCTGTGCGCGGAGTGTCGCATACCTCCTGTGGAGAACGGCAGCCTGCTTCGGATCAGTGATCAATCGCCCGCTTTCCTGTCCTTCGGAGTACGCCAGGCGTTTTCCCTCCGGGGTCTTCAGCAAGGCAAGCGGACCGTCCAGCCCCGCATGGGACACAGTGTGAGTAGGCATGACCTGCACGGACACATTGCGGAGCCGGGCGAAGTCCAGCATGTGGTCCAACTGGTCGCGTAGTACCTGGCTCCCGCCAAGAGGGCGCCGCACGATGTATTCCTCCACGACGAAACTGAAGGAGGTGTTGGGTCGTTCCCGGATGAGGCTTTGCCGTTTCATACGGGCGGCCACCTGTGCCTCCATCTGTTCATCGGACAGCGGTGGAATACGCGTCTCGAAGACCGCGCGGGGCGTACCCCTCCGACTGAAGCAGCCCCGGCACCAGCCGGCACTCATACGTGCACAGGCTCACCGCCCTCCGCTCCAGCTTCGCCCACTGCCGGAACCACGCCGCCAGCCCCGCCTCTCCCCGCGTCAGGAACCGGGCCGCCCTCCGCAGAGCCCCCGTGTTGCCCAGCACCTCCTCCGCCCGTTCCACGAACGAGTCGTCCGGCATCCGCCGTCCCAACTCCACCGACTCCACCGTGTGTTTGAAGAAGCACACAACTCTCCGAACTCCGCCCGGCTCAGCCCCGCGTGCTCGCGCAGCGCCTGGACGACGGCCCCGAACGTGCGCAGGCTGTCCGACGGACTCGGTTCCCGCTCGCGCTCCCCACCCGGGACCGCCGGTTCGACGTGGTCGGTCGTCATTCGAGGCCCACCTCCAGGTGCCCACGTGCCAGTTCCCCTTGCTGAAGAGAACGACCAGAGTGGCCAACCCGAATTCGTACAGTCCATCGAATGCGCCCGTACGTCTACCCACCGTACGAAGCAGTGTGCCCATCCCTTCCACTGTTCCGGCGGTGTCGATAAGGTCCCGCTCGTGACGTACATAGTGGCCCTCACCTCAGACCAGAAAGGCCATGAACGAAGCCGACCGGCTCGTACAGAACGCTTCACAAAAGCCCTGCCTACAAGGCTCGACACATCCGAAACCGGTACCCGGTTAGCGTTTCTGGCGTGCGACAACAAACCCGGCTGCTTCATTACCCGGCTAGGGTTGGTTCAGCGCTTCAACACTGTGGGGACGGTCGACAGAAGCATCACCATCGATCCCATGCGTACAACTGCACACTCGAAAAAGGGTGGGCGCATTTTCAGTTACGAAAGAGTGAGCCGCTACTTCATTAACTCGGACTTCGCGGAGTTGGTGAAACATGGCCTGGCCGGAACCGTGGGAACCAGCGTCGGGCAGTTGCGGGACTTCGGGTTGCAGCGTGCTCACGCAGGGTACAGCGTTGTGCTGGGGTTCGAGGCAAGCGAAGAGACGCCCCGGTCCGTACGCGCCCGCAGCCGCAGCACAAGGAAGCGACCGAAGGTGCACTCCTACTCACCGTCCGCATCGCAGCAGCAGTGAGCCCTCGCACTCTTCGAACGTGTTGGCCAGAGGGGGTGATGTGACGTTCTACGGACGTGCTCGTGCAGGTTACGGACGGAAGTCTGCGGTCTTGATCGTCTGACGGAGCGTTTCTCATCCTGTGGTTCGTGGGTGATGGCGGCTGGTGGTCGAGGACCGTAACGCGGCAGGGCTCCTGGCCGTTGCGGCTGGTGATCTCACT
>NZ_BAAAHG010000056.1:0-39120 GCF_039525155.1 Streptomyces thermoalcalitolerans
CGACCACCTCATCGACCAGTTCCGGCGGAAACGCCCGCGTCAGCACCCCCAACGCGATCCGATCCGAGAACCGGCCAACCCCCGACGACTTCACCTGCCCCGGCCTTGGCACACCCCGCCCAACGACCAGACCCCAACAAAGTCACCGGTATTGACCCTAGAGGCGGTCAGCAAGCAGGCGACTAGTGACCTGAGTCGGAGATTCGTCGGCAGTAGGCGGCGACCTTGTCGAGGATTTCGTCTGCCGTCTTGGTCCAGACGAAGGGTCTGGGGTGCTCGTTCCAGTCGGTGAGCCAGGACCGGATGTCCCGCTCGAGGGCCTGGACGGAGCGGTGGACGCCGCGCTTGAGTCTCTTCTGCGTCAGTTCGGCGAACCATCGCTCCACCAGGTTCAGCCAGGACGCGCTGGTCGGGGTGAAGTGCAGGTGGAAGCGGGGGTGTGCCAGTAGCCACTTCTTGATCTCGGGGGTCTTGTGGGTGGCGTAGTTGTCGAGGATCAGGTGAACCTGAAGACCTGCCGGTACTTCCCTGTCGAGTCTGGTGAGGAACTTCTTGAACTCGGCGGCCCGGTGGCGGCGGTGGAGCGAGCCGATGACCTTGCCGGTCGCCACTTCCAGGGCGGCGAACAGGGTGGTGGTGCCGGCGCGGATGTAGTCGTGGCTGCGGCGTTCGGGAACGCCGGGCATCATCGGCAGCACCGGCTGGGACCGGTCGAGGGCCTGGATCTGGGACTTCTCATCCACGCACAGGACCAGGGCCTTCTCCGGCGGGTCGAGGTAGAGGCCGACGATGTCGCGGACCTTGTCGATGAACAGCGGGTCGGTGGACAGCAGAGACGTCTGCGAGCGGTGCGGGGTCAGGGCGAATGCCCGCCAGATCCGTGAGATCGTCGACTGTGACATCCCGGTGGCGGCCGCCATCGACCTGGTCGACCAGCAGGTGGCGTTCTTCGGGGTTTCCTCGAGTGTTGTGACGATGACCCGCTCGACGTCCGCGTCGGTGATCTTGCGTGGGGCGCCCGGGCGCGGGTCGTCGCACAGGCCGTCCAGGCCCCGTGCGAGAAAGCGGCGCCGCCATGTGCGGACCGTATCCGGGGCGACGTGCAGCCGACGGGACACTTCCATGATCGAGTGCCCCTCGGCGCACTCCAGCACGATCCGCGACCGCTGGGCCAGAGCCTGAGCCGTCGTACGACGACGGACCCAGCCCTCCAACACGGCTCGCTGGGCATCGGTCACTGACAACGGCGGAATCTTCGGGCCCGGACGACTCATGCCCAACTAACGACGAATCTCCGACTCAGGTCACTAGGTTCCCCTGGAGAGGTCGTGTCGAGACTAGGGCAGGTACCGCGTAGTTCAACGTTTGGCAACGACCCAATACCGGAGCGGGACGGCCGCTCGCAACTTTGAAGCGGGTTTGTCAGTGGTGGGTGGTAAGTCTGTTCTCCTGCCGATCAGCTTCTCGGGCGAAGGGCGACAACTATGGCGGGAGAGCGCTACGTTGACCACAAGGTCCTCAAGACCTTCGTGCAGAACAAGGTGAACGTGCCGCCGGATGAGGCGAGAGAGCGCCGCCGACAGGTGAACCACCTGCGAGAGCGGCTGGAGGACTACATTGCTGCCCACCCGGACTTCGACCTGGTGAAGCTCCGCGCGTCCGGCAGCACGGCCAAGCACACGGCGATCCGGCGTAGGAGCGGCACGGGGTCCGATGCAGACGTTGCCGCCTACCTGCGGACCACGGACACTGACATCGACGTCTCGACGATGTTGACCTGGCTGCGAGACCGCTGCATCGAGGTCTACGGCGCGACCAAGGACGCGGACGACTTCAAGCCGTCGGACCACGCCGTCGGGATCACGATGCGGAGCAGCGGCTTGAAGATCGACGTCGTGCCCGTGCTCTACACCGGCGAACCAGACGATAAGGGGTACCTGGTCACCGCCGACGGCACCAAGGTGCTCACTTCGGTCACTCTGCACCTGCAGTTCATCCAGACGCGCAAGGACAAGGCCGGCGATGGGTACCGGGAGTTGATCCGGCTGCTGAAGGCGTGGGTCCGCGAGAGCAAGGAGGTCGACCCGGAGCTGCGTTGCAAGTCGTTCCTGATCGAACTCCTCGTGGCTCACCTGTGGGATGTCGGCTGGAACGGCAAGCCGCTCCAGGTCGACGACTACCCGGCAGCCATGGAGCAGGTGCTTGCCTACATCGTGCGCACTGGCTTGAGGACACCGATCGTCTTCACCGACTACTACAAAGCCGACGCAGTGCGTACGACGGCGGACCCCATCCAGGTCTGGGACCCGGTCAACCCGGAGAACAACGTCACGCGCAGCTACACCGAGCAGGATCGTCAGCGTCTGGTGAATCACGCCAGGGCCACCCTCGACACCATCACGATGGCCGCCTACGCGGCCACGAAAGGTGAGGCTCTGGCTTCTTGGCGTGAGCTGTTCGGCCCCACCTTCCCGGGAGAATGACCATGACCGGCTCGTACAGCAGATCCGCATCCGCCTCGTTCACGATCACCGACGCCCGCTATGTCGGAGGCAGAGTCGGCGCTGACCTGCGACTCCTGCACAACCTTTACGGCAAACCTGCCCTTGGCAGCATCGAGGATTACGCCGAGGAGGTCGCGATCCTCCTGAACCGCGGATTCCTCGACACCGTTGACTACGGCTTCCGCGACACGAGCACCAACGCCTGGAAGATGCGCCTGCGTTACAAGGCCACGGTCGGCGGCCAGCTCACCGACTCACGGCCGGGCAGCTTCCCGGACCCGGTCGACCTCACCGGGTACGGCTTTTACAGCTTCCTGACCTACAGCTCGTCCTTCTGGAATCTGACGATCAGCGAGCAGGCCAGGATCAAGGAGACCCTGCCGGTCTCCCGGACGACCGGCACCGCCCCAAGCACTCTCGCGGGCACCACCACCACAGGGCATGGATACGTCCGCAACGGCGTCGGCGTTTCCCGCGACATCTACGTCGCCTACTAGCCCAGCACCACCGGCAGGAGGAATACGAACGTGAACAGCCAGGACGACCTGTTCCACCCCGTCATCGAGCTGCCCGAGCCCACCCGCCGTGCCCGCTATGAACGCCTGGTCGGCCTGGACGACATGAAGCTGCGCCTGCGAAAGGAAGCCGCCCTCCTCGCGGACCCGCGTCGGCTCCGAAACTGGGCTGTTACCCACCACGGCGGCAATGTCGCCGCTCTCACCCACTTCGCGGACCGGGCACCGTTGTTCGTCTTCGCCGGCGATGTCGGCTCCGGCAAGTCAGCCCTGGCCGAGTCCTTTGGCTGCGACCTCGCCGATTTTCTTGACCTGCCCGTCTACCTGTACCGGCTCAAGCTCGCCACTCGCGGCAGCGGCCTGGTGGGCGAGATGACCTCACTCATCAGCGATGCCTTCGCCCACATGCACACCATGGGCAATCGCGTGTCCGGGCCCCAGGGTGCGCGCGCTGTACAGATCCTCGTCGTCGACGAGGCCGATGCCCTGGTACAGTCCCGCGAGGCCCAGCAGATGCACCATGAGGACCGGGCCGGCGTCGACGCGTTCCTAGCAGGCATCGACAGCCTAGCCGGTGCTCGGCTCCCGGTCGTCGTCGTGCTATGCACCAATCGGGTCGGCGCCCTCGATCCAGCCGTCATGCGCCGCGCAGCAGCCACCTTCACCTTCACCCGCCCTAGCGACGAGCAGCGGTACGCCGTCCTCACCCGAGCGTTTGACGGGCTTGGCATCCGACCGGAAACCGTCCGCAAGGTCGCCGAACTCACCGGTCCCACTGGCAACCGGCCCGGCTACACATTCTCCGACCTCACCCAGCGCCTGGTCCCGGCTGCCATCCTCCGCGCCTTCCCCGAGCGGCCGGTCACTGACGAAGACCTCCTCGCCGCCGCCGAGGAACTGGAGCCCACCCCGGTCTTCACTGAGGAGCGCTGATGGCCCACCTCCCCGCCGCTGGCCCCACCGGCGTTCGCACCACTGGCGACTACTACCAGTGGCTTGTTGCCTGGGAGGGGTGCCTGACCCTCCTTCGCGAAACCCGTGCTCGCTCACACAACCCCGTGCGTGCGGTCGGCGTCGAACTCGACAGCGTGGGTAACCTCGACGACGTCGTCCTACTGCGTGACGTTCCTCCGAATACTTACAAGCAGGTCAAGTACGCGGTTGATAGCGCCACACCGGTCAACGAGGAGTACTTGACCAAGCCTAGCGCCCACGGTGGACCGTCCATCCTTAAGAAGATTGCCAGGACGTGGAAGGGACTGACCTCAGGCGGTGACAGCGTCGACTTGCGCCTGGTCACTAACCGGGCAGCCGACCCCAAGGACCACTTGTTGGCAGGCCGAGACGCCCGTACGGGCCTCTTGATGCCCAAAGCGGCCCTCGGCGGGTCCAGGTCGGATCGTGGTAAGGCACGTGCCCGGTGGGCGCAAGAGGCAGGGCTGACCGAGGCCGAGCTCATCGAGCTCCTGTCCGTGCTGCGCTTCGACCTGCCTCTGGACATGGTCTGGTACCAGGAGAACCTTCGCCTCCTGATGGCCGTCACCGGGCTTCGCCATGACCAACGGGCGCTTGAGGAGGGAGCTGGCTGGGTCGCCAAGATGGTCCGCGAGGGCCGACGAGAACTCACACTGGAGATGATCGAGGCTGCCGTCGCGGACCTTGGCCTGAAAGCCGGCCTCGCCCGGGCCGTTCTGTCGATCGCCACACTCAAGCCAGATCCTTTGGCGTCGGATGCCGACCATGCCATCGACTGGGTCGACCGCTTTGACGGCGACTCCGCCTACACTAAGCGTCGTCCCTTGGCACCGAACACCTGGGCCCAGCTTCAGACGGACATCGAAGCCGCACCGGAACACCTGCCCGCCGGTACCGCCGCCATCTTCGTCACGGGCAGCATCCGTCTCGCACCGGCGTTCCTGGTGGGTACCACCTTCCGCATGGTCACCGGAGCTGATCTAGCAGTAGTGCAACGCGGCCAACTCTGGTCTTCCAGAGATCCGTTCGGCACCATCCATGTCCCACAAGCCGCCGAGCACGAGATCGGCCAAGGCGACGAGATCGCCGTCGCCATCGCAGTCGCGGCAGACCTCACCGAAGACGTCCTGGAATACCTGCGCGAGCAAAACCTGCCCGTCGGCAAGCTCATCGTCCTCACGCCGCCGAGCGGCTCAGCCAAAGACGGCTCTGTCCCCGACAGCAACACCGCTAACGCCCTGGCAGTTGGCATCCGTGACTACCTCCGCCGCTCCACCCGCAGGGTCCGGCGCATGCACCTCTTCCTCGCCTGTCCCATGGGGCTTGCAGTCCTGCTGGGAAACCGGTGGAACCGGCTATGCCAAACCATCGTGTACGAGGACATCAAGGTCGATGACGGCTACGAAGCAGCATTCACTGTGGAAGCGTAAAGATTCAAGCTGAGAGTCCGTCGCAATAGTGGTCCAGGCGGCTCCTGCACCGGCCGCTGGCTGCACACCTGCCAGGCAGGTGATCGACCTGTCTCGCTCCCGCGGCGTCAGCGGCCCCGGCAGATACTCGTCAAGGCCTCACCCAACCACGTGCCGAGGTCATCCGGGTCGACAGAGATCATGCCCTGACTTGCACAAACGTCGACGTCTGCCGCTTGTACTCCAGCTGTAGATCGTGATCTTCATGCTCGTTGAGTTGCCTGGCGTCGGTAGTGGCTGGTGCGTGCGCGGGTTTGCTGACGGCGCCGCCAGAGCGACCAGCGGAGGTGTTAGTCCAGGTCAGGTGCTGTTGGTTGGAAGAGCATGACGAACAGACGCTGGACGTCATGGCAGGTGATGGGGGTCAGCTCGTCGTCAGTGGGATGCCAGGCACGCTCGCGGACCGCGGTGACCGTGAGGAAGGCGTAGGCGAGCACCGCCAGGGTGACCCAGCGTTTCCAGGAGTGCCAGCGGCGGACCTGGCGCTCGTCCAGGCCAGCCAGTGCCTTGCTGGTCTGGAAGAACTCCTCCGCGCTCCAGCAGCGTCCGGCCACCCGAGCCAGTTCGCGCAACGGCACGGGGCGGGGTGAGCAACAGCGGTAGAAGGCGAGTTCACCGGTGCGTCGGCTGCGGTGGATGAGCAGCTGACACCAGCCTGGTCGGCCGTCAGGGGCGAGGTCGATGACCGACCGCCCAGTCGTAGTAGCGGTGTCCCTTGGCGCCATCTCCTGCGGAGAGCTTCTGCCAAGCGGTGCGCGGGACGCGGGTGGCCGGCGCGTCAACGCGGAAGCGACCGGGCCCGGCCGGACTGACGTCGGCAACTGCGACCATCGGGTGCCTGTCACGGCCCCGAGCAGCCACGTGAACGGCCACCGTGCTCCTCGAGCCCGGCACACCGTGCCCGGAGTCGTGGCAGGTGGCCGGGGTGGCCGCTCCCGGGGCGGGAGGGCCACCTCGGTCGTTCAGTGGGGCACGGTCAGGAGCGGTTTCCGCCGCGGGGCACGATCCGCATCACGGCGGTTCCCAGGGCCACCATGGCGAAGGCCGCCAGGCCCAGCCACACGCTGGTCATCAGTCCGAGGCCGGTGGAGGCCAGCGCCCCACCGCCCACCGTCATCGCGGGGTTGTTGTACATGGGTCTCTCCCACTTGATCTCTGGTTGATCTCTGGCAGTTTCTGAAGCGTCCTGCTACCAGGCGCGCTCACGGCGGAACACGGAGTCCAGGTACGCCTTGGCGTGGCAGGCCTGGAGCAGGAAGTCGAAGAGCAGCTCGTACATGGACGCGGCGAGCAGCATCCGTTTCCAGCCGCGCTCCCGTACGGTCACGACCCGCTCGACCACGAAGACGAGCGAGACCCAGAGCCAGAACTCGTGCAGACGGAACGAGTCCGTGGCCAGGGAGTAGGCGATGGTCGCCAGGTACACGGCGGTCACGAGGATGCCGATCATGCTGAGGAGCTGACGGCCCCAGTAGCGCCATGTGATGTGCGTCAGGCCGTACTGGACGCAGTTCTCCACCGCTCCCCGCTTCCAGCGCAGCCGCTGGTTCCACAGGGCCTTCCACGTCAGCATGACCTCGGTGGTGAGCGTGCAGCCCTTCGGCGAGATCACCTGATGGCCCAGGTGCAGTACCGCGAAGGTCAGCTCGTTGTCCTCGGTGAGCACCGAGGTGTCGTAGATGCCCCCGCGCCCGTCCCCGGGCGGGAGCCGGCCCTTCAGGCGGGCCCGGGATATCTGCCGCAGCACCTGCACCCGGAACATGGCCGCCGTGCCGGTGAGCACCAGGCACTTGCCGCCCAGGCGCCTCACGTCCCGTGCGTAGCGGGCGTACTCGTTGCGCTGGAGGTGGCCCACGAAGCCTCCGCCGGGTCCTCCCCGGAAGGTGCCGCCCACTCCTCCGTAGCCCTTCGCGAGGTGCTCCACCCCACAGGCCACGAAGCCGGGGTCCAGGACGCTGTCCGCGTCCGTCACGAGGACCACGTCGTCGTCGTGCAGACAGGGCAGCAGGACGGCCAGGACCTGGTTCAGCCCTCCGGCCTTCTTGTGCCGGTTGCCCCGGGTCTCGAAGACCTCGGCCCCCAGGGAGGCCGCGATGGCCGCCGTGGCGTCGGTGCAGTTGTCCGCGACCACGATGATCCGCTGCGGAGGCAGGGTCTGCCGGTACAGCCCCTGGAGGGAGTCCGCGATGATGTCGGCCTCGTTGTGGGCCGGGATCAGAGCGATCACGTTGCGGATCCTGGCGGGCGTCAGGCCCGTTCTTCGGTGCTTCCCCATGGGTGCCTCGTGCGGAGTCGTGCCGAGACGTGACCGGCGGGGCTCGGAAGGGATGCGATGGCCGGTTCACGTCTCTGGTCTCGTACGGCTGCGGAACAGGCACAGAGGTGAGGCCGATGCTGTCGGGAGTGCCGCGAAGCCGGGCCTGAGGCTGTTGTCGGCCGACGCGACGACCGCAGCGGGGCCTTCCCCCTGTGCCCCCCTGTGCCCTCCTGTGCCGGGCCGATCTCTGCCAGGCCGTCTTCCTCGCTGTGGGACGGTGCCAGGGCAGTGATCGTCAGAGCCGCGGTTGCCTTCGGCGCATGAACGAGGCCGGCTTCACGGCGCCGCCCGCCGGACCCGGCCCCAAGACACCTGCCCCGTACATCACGCTGGACGGACCGGTGGCCGCATGTCCGTGCATGACGCCCCTCTTGCCTCATCGCGGACGGCGAAGATCACGGCCGTACCTCATCGGTCGACCGGATCACCCCGCCCGCGCCCTCATAAAAGCTTCACATGAACTCCACACATGACGGACGGCAAATCGTACTGCCGCAGACAGCTCCCCATAAGGGGCCACATCTCGGCTCAGGCCGGAGGGGGGATCGAGCCGCCTGTCACAAAGCGGAACACACCTGCATAGTTGTCCCACCTTCAACCAAATTTTGAGTGATAAAGATCACATCATGCGGCCGTGGCCGTCCCCATCCGGCATTCACGGACGGCGGTCACCGGCCGCCCGGGCGCCTCCGCGGCAGCCGGTCCCCAGCGAGCCGACCGCCCTGGAGCGTCAAGGGAGCACACAGGTCAGCGCCTTGCCGGCTCAACCGCATCCATGGACGCGACCGGACGGACCGCGGTGAAGTCCTGGAACTCGGAGCGAGTGGCGGAGAGCAACAGCAGCCACTCGTCGCAGCCCTGCCACGGAGAGAGGTCGCCGGCGCCTCCGCGCACCACCCGCGGCCCGTCCCCGGTGCGGGGGCGTGCGTCCCTCGGCGCGTCCGTGAAATGCGGGATCCACACGTCGGCGCAGATCTCGTTCGCCGACCCCATCGCCGCCAGCCCGAAGGCGTTCTCGGCCGCGGCAGTGCGCTCCTCGTCGGCGAAGTCGTCGAGGACCTGGTCCTCGTCCGGCCTCCCGTCCCCCCGGAAGGTCAGCGTGGTCGTGCCCGCCCGGGCCGCGTACTCCCACTCCGCCTCGCTGGGCAGCCGGAAGGGCATCGCCTCGAGCAGGTCGTCCAGGTCGCCCAGGTCGTCCTCGAGCCGGGCCGTGTTCGCATCCGATACGGCGAAGCCGTCCTCGTACTCGGGCAGCCAGTGCCGCACTTGCGCCACCGTCAGCGGATGCCGGGCGATCAGGAACGGCTCGACCCGCACTTCTCGCACCGGCCGGGCTCGGGCAGCACCGGCGAAGAACGCCCCGAGGTCGTCATCGGCGCCGCCGGCCCGCTCGATGGCACGCACCGCGTCCAGCTCCGCGTCGGACAGGCCCATCCGGAACGTCCCCCCGGGAACAGCCCGGAAGACCACTCCGGAGGGGATGTGCCGCCACGCCGGTCGGCCGGCCACGATCTCTTGAGCCCACATGGCGCCGGACACTAGCAGCCGGGTGTTCGGGGGCAGACCCACCACCGCCCACCACGGCGAGGACGCAACGAAGCTTGCGGCAACAACCCCTACGACCGCGGAGAACGCGTCCCCGACAGCACCGCCCAGTACCGACCACCGGAGGTACTTCCTCCGCGGCTTTCCCCCCATACCCATACCGCTGGTTCGTGACGGCCGCCTCGGAGTCCTCCGCGCACCTCACTCGCCTGGTGAGGTCACCTGCTGAACTGGAACCATCGGGGTTCCTTTCCGGGGTCGTGTCACAGCGCAGGGACGGTGCGGTTCTTTCTGATGCCCGAGGTGTCGGTGGCGGTCACCGGTTCCCGGAAGTTCACGAGCTCTGACGTGCTCTCACATGAGGTGTGACGGGCGTTGTGCGCGCGTTGGCGATATTCGGTGTGGTGAGGCAGAAAGGAGCCATGGCAGGCTCGCCCGCATGGTCTCGATGGTGCAGAACGTGGCAATCGACTGTGCGAATCCCTATGAACTGGCTCAGTTCTGGAGCAAGGTGACCGGCTGCCCGGTGGATCCGGACAGCAAACCGGGTGATCCGGAGGCGCAGGTGATGCTGCCGACGGGACCGTTGCTGCACTTCAACGAGGTCCCGGAGCCGAAAACGGGCAAGAACAGGGTGCACCTGTGCCTGCGTCCCGAGACCTCGCGTGAGGAAGAGGTCGAACGGCTGCTGGGCCTGGGGGCCACGTTGGTGGCCGACCGCCGGGAACCCGACGGGTCGGGATGGGCCGTCCTCGCGGATCCCGAAGGCAATGAGTTCTGTGTCCTGCGCAGTGAGTCCGACCGTGCTGCGATGGCCTCCCGGTCCTCGGGGGAGGACGGCTGTCACGACGGACCGGGGGATGCCGCAGTCCAGTCGGACAAGTGAGCAGGAGGGCTCGGGACAGCGCCGACCCCGCGGCGTCGTCCCGGGCGGTCTCTCCGGGGGCGGCCTGTCCGGGGCGTTCCGCGGGCGGTGGCAGGTGGTCCATGGGCGGTGGCAGGTGGTCCGTGGGCGGTGGCGGGTCCGTGGGGGCGCCGGCGGACCGTCGCCGGGTTACCGCCGGGTGGGGGCGCCGAGGGTCGTGCCGTCCTGCTTCATTCTGGTTTCCAGCAGTTCCAGGGCCTCCTCCCAGCGGAAGCGGTCCGCACTGCCGCCGGCCTCGGACGGGGGTGCCTCGCGCGAGCCGATCAGAACACCCATCTCCCGCAGCCGGTCCAGGCTCTGCCGATAGGCGGGATGAGCGGCCTGAGCGTCGTTGAGGCAGGGCAGGGCCACGGTCGGGATGCCCATGCCGTACGCCTCGCACAGGATGCCCAGGGCGAGGGTGTCGGAGATCCCGGCGGCCCACTTGTTGATCGTGTTGAAGGTGGCCGGGGCGACCGCGATGGCGTCCGCGGGCGGCAGCGGGCGCGGCTCCCCCGGCAGACGCCAGGCGGACCGGATCGGGTAGCCGGTCTGCGCCTCGATCGCCTCGGCGTCGATGAAGCCGAGGCCCTGCGGTGTGGCGATGACACCGACGTCCCAGTGCGCCTCCTGGGCAGCCGTGATCAGCTTGCCGACGTCATGGGCGATGCCGCTCGCGCACACGACGACGTACAGGAAGGGCTTCTTGTCCGGGGCGGTCGGCTCGGTCACGCGGGACTCCCAGTCGCGGCTGAAGAGGTGCGGTTCCGGCAGGGTACGACGGTGGTCCTGGGCCGTCATCTCCCCGCCACCGGGCTGCGGACGCCGGGGCGACAGGGCGGCGGGCGGTTCCCGCAGGTGCGGGTGCGCGTGCGGGGCGTGCGGGGCGTGCGGCCCCGGGTCACTCCTTGCCGCGGACCACGGCGACGGGGCAGTGCGCGTGGTGCAGCAGGGCCTGGCTGACGGAGCCGAGCAGCAGGCCCGTGAAGCCGCCGCGACCGCGGGCGCCGGTCACCAGCAGCTGCGCGTCCTGGCTGGCCTCGATCAGGGCCGGGCGGATCCGGGAACGCACCAGGCGCCGCTCCACGGTGACCTCGGGATGGCGCTCCTGCCACGGGGCCAGCGTCTCATCCAGCAGCCGCTGTTCCTCCTCCTGGAGCCGTTCCAGGTCGACCACCATGCTCAGGTGGTCCCCGTAACTCTCGTAGGCCGTCTCGCTCCAGGTGTTCCACACGTGGAGCGCCACCAGGTCCGCACCGCGCAGCGACGCCTCGGCGAAGGCGAACCCGATGGCTGCCTCGCCCGCCGGGGAGCCGTCCACCGCGAGCAGGACGGGACCGGTCGGGTTCGGCCTGCCGCGCACCACCAGGACCGGGCAGCGGCCGTGGGCGGCGAGGTGCACGGCGGTGGAACCGAGCAGCAGGCTGCCGAACCCGCCCAGTCCGCGGCTGCCGACCACGACGAGCGAGGCGGTGCGCGACTCGATCTCCAGCACCATCACCGGCTCGCCGACGGTGACATCACGGGTGATCTCCACGTCCGGTGCGGTGGCATGCGCTCGCCGTTCGGCCTCGGTCAGCGTGCCGTCCACCAGCTCGCGCACTCCCGCCGCCTTCGGGTTCCACGGGGGCATACCGGGCGGTACGTGCACCGACGGCCGGCCGAAGGCGTGCACCAGCCGCAGTCCGGCTCCGCGCAGCGCCGCCTCGCGCGCCGCGATCTCCACCGCCTCCAGGCTCGAGGGTGAGCCGTCCACTCCTACGACCACCGGGTTCGTCATGGGACACCCTTCTTCCCGTCTGCCGCGGGGCAGGTCCGGCCGAGGGTGGTCGGGCCCGTGGACCACAGCAGGTATCGGACCACGGCAAAACCGTAGCCGCCCCACGCGATCGGCTCCTCTCGACCCGCTTCGAACGGGACGGCAACCCACGCGGCAACCCACTCGACGGTCCACGCGCCCCCGAGGCCCGCCCGACGGCGGCACCGGGACGTGGCTGGATCTTGACGTGTGGCCGAAGTGTTCGAACGGATGCACTGATGACCGTGGTGACGGACGGATACGGTGTGGCCCATGGAGGATTCCGGAACGACGTCCACCGACAGGAACACCGAACTCCCGGCCGCCATCAGGACCGCCGCGCGCCGGCTGCTGGAGACCTCGGGCGCCGCGGGGCTGTCCCTGGAGGCTGCCGCCCGCGCCGGCGGCCTCGCCGTCGCCGATGTGGAAGCCGTCTTCCCGCACCGGGACGACCTGCTGACCGCACTGATCATTGACGCCTACAACGCGTCCGGTGCCGCGATGGAGCAGGCCGACCAGGACGCCGAGAAGGCCGGTGCGTCCGCGGGTGCGCGGCTTCTGGCGGTCGCCCGCGCGCTGCGGCAGTGGTCCTTCGACCACCCCGCCGAGTTCGCGCTGATCTACGGCTCGCCCGTTCCGGGGTACCACGCCCCGCAGGACACGGTCCCGGCCGCCTCGCGCACCCCCGCGGTGCTGGCCGGCATCGTGCGGTCGGCGCTCCGGGCCGGTGAACTCACCCCTCCCCGGCGGACGGTGCCCGGGCCGCCGCTGCTCCTGCCCCCGGCCGTGGAGCTCTTCGGAGGCGTGCCCGAGGCTCCCTTCTCGGACCTCATCGAGCGCGGCATCGTGCTGTGGAGCAATCTGATCGGGCTTCTGGTGTTCCAGGTCTTCAGCCGTACGCACGACAGCGTCCGGGACGAGTCCGCGTTCTTCGACTTCGCCGTCGCCGTGGCGGCCGAGGGCGTCGGACTGGTGGTTCCCCTGGACGAGCACACCGACTGAACCGTCCGCCGCATACGCGGCGCCGCAGGGAATCAGGCCGTGAACACCGTCAAAACCCTCTGCTTCGTCATTGCGGCGCTCTCGTCGTATGCCGCGCTCGCCTGCCGGCTGTACCAGGTACGGCGCGACTGGCGGGACAGCGCCTACCGCACCCTGCTCGTCACCCTGCTGTTCCAGTGCCTGACCTTCACGATGGGGGCCGTCGCCATGGGAAGCGAGAGCTTCCTGGGGGTCGGCAACCTCGCCATCCTGGTGATGCACGTGTCGGCGGTCGCCTTCTGCGTCAGCGCGCAGATCATCCTGCTGCGCTGGGTCGTCGACGGCGACAGGGCCGTACGGAGGACCCGTTGGTGGGTGATCACCGGCATCGCCCTCACTGTGCTTCTGACGGCGCTCTTCTTCGTCGCCGACGGCCCCGGACGGCCCGCCTCGGACTTCAACACCGGCAGCGGTCAGCCGCTGGTCCTCACCTACCTCCTGGCCTTCATCGTCTCCCAGGCCGTTCCGTGCGTCACCATCTTCCGCCAGTGCGGGCCCTACGCCCGCATGACCGACAATGCCTCCTTGCGTCAGGCCCTGCGGCTGCTCTCCGTCGCCGTGGTGGTCCTCTTCCTCTACTGCCTGGCCCGGACGGTGAACATCCTCACCGCCGCGGCGGGGATCGACATCGGCGTCTGGCAGATCGCCGCGTCCCTGTTCAGCGCGGCGGGCATCGTGGTCCTCTCGCTCAGCCTGACCATGTCCTCCTGGTGGCCCCTGGTCGCCGCACTGCTGAAGTGGGTGCGCGACTACCGGTCGTACCGGGCCCTGTACCCGCTCTGGCGGGACCTGTACGAGGCCTCCCCGGGCATCGCCCTGGAGCCGCCGGGGGGCTCGGTCCTCGACATCGACTACCGCTTGCACCGCCGGGTCGTCGAGATAAGGGACGGCTGGCGGGACCTGCGCCCCTACATCGACCGCAGCGTCAACGGCATCGGCACGGCGGCCCCGGGGGCGAGCGAGGAGATGCGGCAGGCGTTCGTCGAGGCGGCACAGATCAGACAGGCGCTGCGCGCCAAGCGCCTCGGCGTCATTCCCGACGACAACAAGGACGTCGGCGACTTCGAAGATCGTGATTCGGACAACTTCCCCGCAGAAGTCGCATGGCTCACCAAGGTCGCGTCCGCCTACCGTAAAGTCGGAAAGGCGGGTTGAGAGCCCCCGCCCGGTCCGTCCCCCGTCGGACCGGGCGGGCTTCCCCCTTCCCCCGTGTCCCCCGTGTTCTCCCTGTGCGCTCCTCAGCGCTTCCCCTGTGTCTCCCCCTTCTTCGCCCCCCTCTTTTCCTTCTCTCCACCCGGCCGGGCGGATGTTCCCCCCGGTCGGATGTCCCCCTCGTCGGGCCGGCCCACCCCGTCGTACGGGGCAGGACCGACCCGACGGCACCGGCAATCCGGCCAACTCGGCCACCCCCGTAAGCCGAGTTAGCTGCCGGCTATCGGCGCGCTCCCCACGTTGGCGGAGTCCCGATGGATTGTCAACTGCCAGTTAATCTGCGAAAGTTGGAGATAGCTGAGAGCATCGCCGGGGAGGGGGCGGGAGGGAGATTCGCGGTGTCCGAGACTGACGACCGGCCCTTGCTGGCAGTGCGTCTGGACCAGCTCTTCAGGACGGTTCGCCCTCAGGGCAGACAGTGGACCAACGCCGAGGTGGCGGAGGAGCTCAAGCGGGTCAACCCCGAACTCAGGGTCGGGGCCGTGTACCTGTCGCAGCTGCGGACGGGCAAACGCTCCAATCCCTCGTCGGACCTCCTGGCCGCCCTGGCCAAGTTCTTCGGCGTGTCCGTCGCCTACTTCTTCGACGACAAGGTCGCCGAATCGGTGCTCAACGAGGTCGCCGCCCTCCACGCGCTGCGGCAGTCGGGCGTTCGCGCCGTGGCGATGCGGGCGGCCGGGATGAAGAAGGAGAACCTCCAGGCCATCACGGCCATCATGGACCAGTACCGGAAGATGCAGGGCCTGCCGCCCGTCACCGATCCCTCGGAGCCGGAGTGAGAGGCCTGAGGAAAGGCCTGAGGAAGGGGCGGTCGGCCGACCAGGAACGCCGCAACCGGCTCAAGGAGCTCCGCAGGGCCGGCGCGCGGCGGATCGCCGAACTCGGCCTGCCCCAGGTGGCCGACGTGGCCGAGCTCTGCCGCCACCTCGGGGAGATCCGCAACCGCCCCATCACCCTGGTCCCTCTGCAGATGCCCGCGTCGCACCCGTGCGGAATGTGGGTCGCCGCACGCGACGAGGACCTCATCTTCTACGACGCCAACACCACCAGCGCGCATCAGGAGCACATCATCTTGCACGAGCTGGGCCACATCATCTGCTGCCATCGCGGGGCGGGCTGGCTGGACGAGGAGAGCGCCCGTCTCCTCTTCCCCAACCTGGACCCCGCCCTCGTGCGCGACATGCTTCAGCGCGCGTCCTACGACGACGTCCAGGAGCAGGAGGCGGAGATCATCGCCTATCTGCTCTCCCAGCGGCTGCTCTCCCGACGGGCGGGCGGCACCGGGAAGAGGAAGGGAGCGCCCCCGGCCGGGGGAACCGGGGGCGGTGGAGGAAAGGGCGGGGAATCCGCGCACAGCGCCGCCGTGCTCAGCCGGATCGAGCGCACCCTCATCTGACGTTCCGCACCCCGTCCGACGTCCCGCACCCTCACCCGGCATTCCCGTCCCCCACCCTCACCCGACGTCCCTTCGACGCCGGCCGCTCATCCCTCGCCGGCCGCCACCTCCTCGGCCAGGATCGACACCGTCCGGCGGATGTCCTCCTCGCGGTGCTCACTGGTGACGAAGAACCGCAGTCTGGCGAGTCCCTCCTCCACGGCGGGATGGAAGATCGGATCGGCGATGACGCCCCGCTCGAACAGCCGGTCCGCGACCTGCAGGGTCCTCGCCGAGTCACCGAGGATGCAGGGCACGATCGGGGTGTGGGCACTGGTGCCCGTGGCCAGACCGGCCGAGGTGGCCAGCCCCAGGAAGAGCTCCGCGTTCCGCCGCAGCGTGCGCACCCGGTGCGGTTCCGCGTCGATCAGCTCGGTGGCGGCCAGGGCCGCCGCCGCGTTGGCCGGGGTCAGGCCGACGCTGTAGACGAAGCCGGGCAGTGTGTGCCGCAGCCACCGCACCATCCGGGCCGAACCCGCGAGATAACCGCCGCAGCCGGCGAACGCCTTGGACAGGGTGCCCATCCACACATCCACATCGGACCGGTCGACCCCGAAGAACTCGCCGACGCCACGGCCGCGTTCGCCCACGGTGCCGATGCTGTGCGCCTCGTCGACCATCAGCAGGGCGCCGTAACGCCTCTTCAGCGCGATCGCCGCGGGCAGGTCGACGAGGTCGCCGTCCATGCTGTAGGCGCCCTCGACGGCGATCAGTACCCGCCGGAACCGGGACCGGTTGAGCCGGAGCAGGTGCTCCAGCCGGTCGAAGTCGTTGTGGGGGAACGGACGCCGTGCCGCCCCGGACAGCGCACAGCCCTGGAGGATGCTGTCGTGGGCGAGCGCGTCGTGCAGCACGAGGTCCCCCGCGCCGACGAGGTGCCCGATCGCGGTGACATTGGTGGCATGGCCGCTCACCAGCGCCAGGCAGTCCTCGACCCCGAGGAAGCCGGCGAGCGCCCGTTCCAGCCGTACGGTCAGGTCCCGTTCACCGGAGAGCACCCGGCTCGCGGAGACCGAGGACCCGTACCGGTCCACTGCCCGGTGCACGGCCTCGTTGACCGCCGGATGGCCGGAGAGCCCCAGGTAGTTGTAACTGCCGAAGGACAGGTACGACCGGCCGCCGACCACGGTCGTGTCGCGGATGGTGCCCTGATGGACCCGGAAGTAAGGGAAGTTCACACCGCTGCCGACGATCGAGTCCAGCTGCTCCTCGAACTGCCGCACCTCCGGGAAGTCGTCGATGCACGCGGTCCGCGTGTCCCACTCGGCCCGGGTCTGCCGGGGCGGCTCCGCCCGCGTCCGCCGGGGCGGCTCCTCACGTGTCCGCCGGGGCAGCGGCACGCCGGGGGCCGGCGGCTGTACGAGGTACGGATCGACCAGCGCGATCAGCCGCTCGATGGTGAGGCCGGGCGAGAACACCTCGTCGGTGCGGAAGCCCGGTACGCGCTTGGCGAGATTGGCCTCCAGCTCCTGGAGCATCAGCGAGTCGAAGCCGAGGTCGGCCACCAGTTCCATCCGCTCGTCCAGTTCGGCGAGGGGGAAGACACCGACCCGCGACACCTCTTCGAGCACCACGGGCGCGGCGGCTCCGCCACCGGGCCGCACCGGTCCGGGCACCGGCTCGTGCACCGCCTCGGAGGCCGCCCCGAAGGCCGTCCCGGACGCTGCCCCGGAGATCGTCCGGGGAGGATCCACCGGGGCGGCGGGCCGGTCCGCCTCGCGGGCCGACAGGTCGACCGTCCAGTGGTGGCGCGGGGCGAGCGGACTCGGCGGCAGGGTGCACGGGGGCGTCCGCCCCATCACCGGACGGATCCCCGGCTCGGTGACCGCGCGCTTGGCCAGCTGGTGCAGCTCGGCCCTGCGTTCCTCGGCGGACAGCGTCCCCGGCTCCGGCAGGGCGACCTCGTACGGCTCGTGCGGCTCGCCCTGGGGTACCGTGCCGGTCACCTGCCCCGGCCCGAGCTCTCCCGTCCGGCCCTCCGCCACGGCCTCGGCCGCCGCGGTCAGCCGGGTCACGGCGTCGTCGGCGTCCTCCACCACCAGGGCGAGGCGTTCCGCGAGGGGAGTCCTGTGCGCCAGGGTCCGCGCCACCTCGGCCGGCGACAGCCGGTCGGCGGCGATGGTGTGCGCCACGTCCCGGGCGTAGCGGGCCAGCCCGGCCCGGTCGCGGGCGCTGAGCACCAGAAGGTGCGGTCCCTCCTCCGGTGTCCGGCGGGCCGGCTCCGCGGCGTGCTCCTCCACCACCAGATGGACACCGGTGCCGCCGAAGCCGAAGGCGCTCACCCCCGCCCGGCGCGGCTGTCCGTCCCCCGCCCAGCGGACCGGCTCCGTCGGGATGGTCAGCCGCGCGGCCTCCAGCCCGGGGCGGTCGGCCGGCTCGAACTCCGGCTGCGGCGGTATCACTCCCCGGTGCACGGCCAGGACGGCCTTGATGAGCCCGGCCATTCCCGCGGCGCCGAGCGAGTGGCCGACCACCGCCTTCACCGCGCCGAGGAAGGCGGGTGCGGCGTCCTCACCGCGCAGGGCGCGCAGGGCGTCGAGCTCGACCGGGTCGCCGACCACGGTCCCGGTGCCGTGCGCCTCCAGGTACCCCACCGCGTCCGGGGGCAGGCCCGCGTCCCGGTAGGCCCGGCGCAGCGCCCGGAGCTGGCCGTCCGCCTGGGGTTCCATGCCGCCCTGCACAGTTCCGTCGTTGGCCGTGCCCACCCCGCGGATCACCGCGTAGATCCGGTCGCCGGCCGCCAGCGCGTCGGCCAGGGGCCGCAGCACCAGGATCCCGGCGCCCTCCCCCAGCACGAAGCCGTCGGCCTCCGCGCCGAACGGCAGACATCTGCCGCTGCGCGAGATGGCGCCGACCCGGCACAGCCCCACCAGCAGGTCGGGGGTGAGCAGCAGTTGGGCGCCGCCGGCGAGGGCGATACGGCAGCGGCCCGCGCGCAGGGCGAACACGGCGTTGGCCACGGCCATGAGCCCACCGGAGCACGCCGAGTCCAGCGCATAGCTCTCGCCGTGCAGATCGAAGACCGAACTGATCGTGTTCGGCCCCATGTTGAGCAGAAGCCCGGCCACGGACGTGCCGCGCAGACCGTCGACCGCGCGGACCGTCTCCGGCCACCGGGGGTCAAACGCCCGCGCCCCGAACTCGCCGCCGGCCAGCTGGCGTATGCGGATCTGAAGGGTGCTGATCTCACGGTAGCCGCTGTCGGTGAGGGCCGTGATCACCGCGGTTTCCTCGCGGTCGAAGCCCTCGATCTCCCATCCCGCGTCCTGGATCGCCTCACGGGCGAGGTCGATCAGCAGCCGGTGCTGGGGGTCCATCGTCCTGGCCCGGCGCGGCGGGATGCCGTAGTGCGCCGCGTCGAAGTGGCCGACATCGGGCAGCAGCGCCATGGTGTCCGTGTAGACGGAGGACGGGTCACGGACGTTGTCGCTGAGGAAGGCGGCGAGACGCCATCGTGAGTCCGGGACGGTCGAGAACTGTGCATGCGGGGCCTTCAGCAGCCGCCAGTAGTCGTTGACGTTCCGTGCGCCCGGGAACCGGCAGGCCATCCCCACGATCGCGACGTCGTCGCGCCGCGCACTCGCTGAGTCCACTGTGAACCTCTTCCTCTCACCGATGTCACCCGGTGGTGGCCGACCGCTCACGCCACCAGTCCACCGTTGCCTTGATCTGCTCGTCGAGAGGCGTGGCCCGTACCGTGAACTCCGCCTCGTAGGCGCTGGAGTCGACGACGAACGGACGGTCGAACTGATAGCGGACTTCCTTCAGTTCACGAAGCAGCGGGGAGAAGACCGACGCGACGCCCAGCACGGCGGGCGGCAGCCCGCGCACCTCCACCGGCCCCGTTCCCGCCTCGGCGGCGAGGCGGTCCACCATCTCCCGGACGGACAGCGCGGGCCCCGTCGGAACGTGCCAGGGCCGTCCCCAGGCCCGTTCCTCGCCCGCGACCTCGACCAGGGCCCGGGCGACATCGGGGACGTAGCTCCAGCTGTGCGGGGCGTCCGGATCCCCGAGGGCGGAGACCGGCTTGCCGCGCAGCAGCCGTGGCATGACGCGTGCGGCCAGGTGACCGCCGTCGGTCACACCGGGTCCGAAGAAGTCCGAGGCCCGTACCTCGACCGCTTTGATACGGCCCTGCTCGTGCAGCTCCCGTACCTGCTCCCAGACGGCGGCGCGCACCCGTCCCTTGGGGCCGGTCGCCGCGAGCGGCAGCTGCTCGGTCAGGGGGCCGTCCACCGGACCGTAGCCGTAGAGATTGCCCAGCATGACCAGGACGGCCCCGGTCGCCTCGGCCGCCGCGCAGACCGACGAGGCCAGCGGCGGCCAGTCGGTCGCCCAGCGGTGGTAGGGCGGTGCGGCGCAGTGGTGGAGCGCAACCGCGCCCCGCGCGGCCTCGATCAGCCGTCCGCTGTTCGTCGCGTCCAGTGCGACATGCTCGATGCCGGGCTCCGGACTCCGGCCCGACCTGGTGATGACCCGTACCGAGTGCCCCTGGTCGGCCAGCAGTCGTGCGGTGGCCGCTCCAGCGGGCCCGTATCCCAGAACAACATGTAAGCTCACGGCCCGCACATTAATCCGAGCGCGCGCCATTGTGTCAGGTACGCGCCATCCGAGGGCGGGTCCCCGGGGTCCCGGCCGGCCTCGGAGAACGGCACCGGGAAGCGGTGTTGGGACGGTCCTCCGGCACGGCACCCCCTACCATCCGGGCATGACCACTGCAGACATCGACAGCACCTCCCCCCTCGCCGTGGAGATCGGCGCCCTCCAGGGCGGTTCCGCGCAACTGCGGCAGTACGCCGGGCGGGTCGTGCTCATCGTGAACGTGGCGTCCAAGTGCGGGCTCACCCCGCAGTACGCCGGGCTCGAGCGGCTGCACGAGCGGTACGCCGAGCGGGGGTTCACCGTGCTCGGCGTGCCGTGCAACCAGTTCCTGGGGCAGGAGCCGGGCAGCGCCGAGGAGATCGCCGAGTTCTGCTCGACGACGTACGGGGTCACCTTCCCGATGACCGAGAAGATCGAGGTCAACGGGGAGGGGCGGCATGCGCTCTACGAGCGTCTGGTCGGCTTCGCCGATGCCGGAGGACACCGCGGGGACGTCCGCTGGAACTTCGAGAAGTTCCTGGTCGGACGGGACGGCACGGTCGTCGCCCGCTTCTCCCCGCAGACCGAGCCGGAGGCTCCCGAGCTGGTCGCGGCCATCGAGGCGCAGCTCGCCTGAGTGCCCGGCCCCGCACCTGTCCACGGATGTTTGACCCTGCCCCTGGGGCAAGGGCGAGGGTCCCTCCCGCCGGGCGGAACAGGCCGCCCGGTGACGGAGGATGACACGGTGGACGACGAGCTGCTCACCATCGGCGCGTTCGCCGCGCGGGCCCGGCTGTCGGCCAAGGCCCTGCGGCTGTACGACCGTCTCGGTCTGCTGGTCCCGGCCCATGTCGACACCGCCGGCGGTTACCGCTACTACCGGGCCTCCCAGACGGAGCGCGCCCGGCTGGTGGCCCTGCTGCGGCAGCTCGACATGCCGCTCGCCCGGATCGCCGAGGTGGTCGAGACGGACGGGGCCGAGGCCGCCGCGCTGCTCGCCGCCTACTGGGCCGGCGTCGAGACACGGGTGGCCGGGCAGCGGACCCTCGCCGAGTACCTCCGTGCACGGCTGTCGGGAAGGAGCTCCGAGATGTACGGAAGGTTCGAGGTCACCACGGCCGGCGTGCCCGAGCAGGTGGTGATCAGCGAGACCCGGCACACCCTCGCCGATGAGCTGCCCGCGTGGATCGGGCGTCGCTGACCCGGCTGGGGGCAGCGGCGGACGCGTGCGGAGGCATCACGGGTGCGCCGTTCGTCGTCTACCACTCCGAGGTGTCCATGGAGAGCGACGGGCCGGCCGAGTCCTGCGTACCCGTCGCCGACGAGGCGGCGGCACGGGCGTGGGCCGAGAAGCGGGGACGGGCCTGGGAGACAAAGGTGCGGGTGGAGCCGGCCCGGCGGCCGGCGTACACCCGGATCACCAAGGCGCAGGTGGCCCATCCGCAGATCCTGGCCGCGTTCGAGGCGGTGGAGCAGTGGATCGCCGGGCAGGGGCTGGAGAAGGCGGGGCCGTGCCGGGAGGTGTACGTCGCGGACTGGGACACGTCGGGACCGGACGACCCGGTGTGCGACGTGGCGTTTCCGGTGAAGCGGTTCCGGTGAAGCGGTGAAGTGACGCTGGCGACACCCGTGACGCCGACGGCGCCCGTGACGCCGGCGACGTCAGTGACGCCGGTGACGACGAGGTGAGCGGACGTGCCGGTCCCGGGCGGTGGCTTCCGGGACCGGCGCACGGTCATCTCAGCTCGTCCGGGCAGGGCGTGCCCCGCGGCAGCTGGTACGGCGACGCCAGCCGGTACGTGCCCGCCTTCGGTGCGAGCAGCACCGTCCACTGGTCGCCCCTGTCGTCCTCCTCCGCCTCCATCAGGCAGCCGTTGACGTTGTCGTACGTCTTCGGCTCGTCCTCGGCGCGTTCCTTGGAGGCCTTCGTCTCCTGCGGCGGCTCCAGGCTCTTGCCGTTCTCGTCGACGAGGCTGAGCCAGGGTGAGTAGGGGATGCGGATGAGGACGCGTCCCGGCTTGTGCACCTGGAGGGTCATCGCGCCCTGCTCGGCGCGGATCACGGTCGCGTGGGGCTCGGCGAGCGGCGTGGGGTCGACGACCTCGAACAGCTGCCAGTTGGCGTCGCCCCAGATCTGCTTCAGATACGGCATGCCCTTCTGCACCAGGGCGCGTTCCTTCTCGCCGCCGTCGCCGTCCGGGGCGTCCTTGGGCAGGACCACGTAGTGCACGGCCCAGCGCCGGAGCCACTCGTGGTAGTTCGTCGCGTTGAGCGTGCCGTCGTAGAAGATCGGGTTGCGTTCCCTGTCGGCCTGGCGGTTCCAGCCGCGGGCCAGATTGACGTACGGCGCCAGCGCGGAGGCCTCGCGGTGGGAGCGGGCCGGGACCACCTCGACGCGGCCCTTCTCCGCGCCGACCAGTTGCAGCTGGTTGACGAGAGGGGCCAGTTCGCGCGCCCAGGAGGCGGCGGGGGTGGTGTTGACGATGTCGTCGACCGACTTGAAGCCTATCCAGCCGGTGAAGGCGACGAAGGACAGCACGAGCGCGTACCACGTGCGCGAGCGCGGCACCGCGTACGGCAGTGCCGCCACCAGCGTCACCCCGGCGAACAGCATCGCCAGCCGGGTGATGTTGGAGCCGATCTGGGAGCTGATCAGCCAGACCAGGACGACCGCCAGGCCGTACACCGCCGAGGTGATCCGGACCGTCTTCCACTCACGGGGGACGAGGACGAAGACGAGCACCGCGAGGATCAGGGGCATGATCACCGAGCCGAACGCCATCGGCTGGGTGCCGGAGAAGGGGAACAGCCAGGCCGAGACGGCCACCACCGCGGTCGGGCCGAGGCCCAGCGACCAGGCGCCCGGACGGCGCTTCTGCAGGAACAGCGCGACCGCGACCAGGCCGACGAACAGGCCCGCCACGGGCGAGGACATGGTGGCGAGCGCGGCCAGCGGAGCCGCGACCAGCCCCTTCGCCCAGCGTTTGTAGCGCCAGCGGTACGGCCAGCAGAACACGGCCGCGACCGCGCCCAGCGCGAACATCGTGCCCAGGCCGAACGTCACCCGGCCCGACAGCGCGTTGCACAGCAGCCCGAAGACACCGGCCAGCGCGGCCCACAGGGGGTTCCTGACCGCACGGCTGCGGATGAGGATCATCGTCAGCAGGCCCGCGGAGAGCGTGCCGGCGATCATCATCGTCGTACGGACGCCGAGGAGCGACATCAGATACGGCGAGACCACGCTGTACGACACCGGGTGCATGCCGCCGTACCAGGCGAGGTTGTACGCCGAGTCCGGGTGCCGGCCGACGAACTCGGCCCAGGCGTCCTGCGCCGCGAGGTCGCCCCCACTGTTCGCGATGGTGAAGAACCAGGCGATGTGCAGCAGGCCCGCCAGGGCGGTGACGGACAGGGCGGGGTGCCGCAGCATCCGCTCCCGGACGGCCGTGAAGGCGGCCCGGGCGCGGGACTCGCGACCGCCGGTGCGGCCGCTTTCCGCGCCGGTCGTGAACGTGTCCGTCCGCGGGCCGTTGCCCGGGTCCCGGTCCGCGTCGTCGGCGTGCGTCGGCTCCGCTGTGGCCACCTGAAGGTGCTCCCCGTGTCCCGTCCTTGTCATTCGCGGCCGCATTCCGCGACCGGCGACGTGCCCGCTTGGGGACGCTAGCACGCAGCCCGTCCGGACAGCCCCTGGATGGGCTGCACGGACGGGCTGCGCGGGGGGCGGCGCCCGCGGGTGACGCGCGGGCGCCGCCACGGATCATCCGATACGGGTCAGTTTGTCCAGGAAGTCCGGCTCGACAAGATCCTTCTGCAGGGCGACCGGAACCTGTATGGCGCCGTCCTTGCCGTCACCGACGGCGAGCGTGCCCACCGTGGTGCCGGCCTTCGCCTCGTGCGGCAGGGAGTCGGCGGAGAGGTGCAGCTTCGTCTTCAGACCGGGCCAGCCGACCGCGGTGACGTCCTTGGTGACGACGACCGGGGTACGGCCCCCGAGCTGGTCGTCGACATACCCGACGACATCGCCCTTCTTCAGGATCTTCGCCGAGGTCGGCACGTCCTGCGCGGCGAGCAGCGCGGTCTTGCTGACCGCGTTGACCGTGTCGAGAATCGGTGCCTTGTGCTGGCCGAGGATCGCGCCGACGATGGTCACCGTCTGACCGCCGACCTTCTTGCGGGTGGCGAAGAGCAGGTTGCCGCCGGCCGCGGTGGTGGAGCCGGTCTTGATGCCGATCGCACCGATGGTGTAGGGCAGCTGGTTGAAGTTGGTCCAGTACTTGCCGGTCGGGTCCGTCCAGCTGGCCACACTGGTGATGGCCACCATGGCCGGGTTCCTCATGGCCGCGATGCCGAGCTTCACCTGGTCCTCGGCGGTGGAGACGGTGGTCTTGTCCAGCCCCGAGGGATCGGTGTACGTCGTGTTGGTCATCCCGAGTTCCTTGGCGGTGTCGTTCATCTTCTTGACGAACGCCTCCTCGGAACCGGCGTCCCACCGCGCCAGCAGCCGCGCGATGTTGTTCGCGGAGGGGATCATGACCGCGGACAGGGCCTGCTGCTGGGTGAGGAAGTCACCCTCCTTGACGGTGTCGAGCGTGGACTCGCCCTGCGTGTGGTAGCCGCCTTCCTTCTCCGCCTTCGCGTCGACCTTGATCTTCGGGCCTTCCTCGCCCGGCTTCAGCGGGTGGTCGCGCAGGATGATGTACGCGGTCATGGTCTTGGCGACCGAGCCGATGGCGACCGGCTTCTGCTCGCCGAAGTGGTCCATCGTGCCGACGCCGTCGATGCTCATCCAGCCCTGGCCCTCGTTCGGCCAGGGCAGCTTCACCTTGTCGCCGTCGAAGGTGTAGGTGTCCTTCGCGGACAGCGCGAGCACGGGGGTCGGCAGCGGACGTACGGCCTGCACGATCGCAAAGATGATCGCCAGGAGCACGACCAGCGGGCTCCAGATCTTGATGCGGCGCACCAGGGTGCGCAGCGGGGTCTCCGGGGGCGGCGGGGTGTTGGTCAGCTCGGCCAGCAGGTCCAGCGGCGGCTTGGGCGGCAGCGGCTGCTGGGTGGTGCGCTCGGGACCGAGCTGCGGGACGGCGGCCGTGGCCTCCGAGGAGATCTTGGGCAGCGCGACGGTCTCACCCGCGGACACAGCCGACTGCGTGGGTCTCGGCTTACGGGTCTCCGGGTCGTCGGGCGACTTGAGCGCGACGAACTTGCTGGTGCGCTCGCTGTCGGCCTCAGAGACGGACTTGTCCTGCTTGACCTGCTTATCCTGCTTATCCTGCTTGCCTTGCTTTTCCTCGCTCCGTTCGCCCTCTTCAAGCTTCTCGCTCTTTGTGAAATTTACGGCTTTCTTGGCCTTCTCGACCTTTTCGGATTTTTCACCCTTTTCGCCCTTTTCGGCCTTCCCCGCCTTTTCGGCGCCCTCCACCTTGAGTCTGGTGGTGGGCTGATCGACCCGGGGCTTGGCGGCACCGCCGACCTTGAGCATGGTGGTGGGCTGATCGACCCGGGGCTTGGCGGCGCCACCGACCTTGAGCATGGTGGTGGGCTGGTCCACGGGCTGCTTGTCACCGGACTCCCGGCCGTCGCCCTTGATGCCCGCGCCGTCGGCATCGTTGTCGGAACCGCCGTCCTCCTCGCCGGAGTCCGCGCCGTCGGATGCCGCCTCGTCCTCGGCGTCCTCGGCGTCCCGCGCGCCCTTCGCCTCGCCGGCACCGCCGGCCTTCGCGCCCGCCGGGCTCTTCCCGGTGTCCGCGACGCCTGCGCCGTCCGGGGAATCCGCACCACCTTCGGCATCCGAGGTGCCCTCACTGTCCGCATCGTCCGCCCGTGCGGCGGCCCCCTCGCGCGGACGTGCGTCAGCCAATGCGCCGTCCTTCTCGGCGGAGCCGGAGTCCCGCGCCTCCTCCCCGGCCTCCCCGGCCTTGTCGGCAGCAGCGGCACTCTCCTCGGCCTTGCCGCTCCCGGCCGCCGCCTCCGGCTCGCTGCCCTTCTCCGGCTTTTCCGGCTTCTCCGGTTCGACGGCGTCCCCGGACCGGCCGTCGGCGGCTCCCTCGGCGCCCTTCGCGCCGTCACCCTTCGCGCCGTCGGCCTTCTCCGCCCGGGCACCCTCGCCGTTCCCGGCGGCTCCGGTGTCCTCGGCATCCCCGCCGTCCGCCGCCAAGTCCCGCGTCACAAGCACCCGTGTGGCCGTATCGACACCCCCATGCCCCTCGGACGCGTCCGACGACTCCGAATCACCCGCCGGCGAAAGCCGCGGGTCGCGCGCGTCGTCCCTGGCCTCGGAAACCGTACCCGTGCTCCCCGACGTCGGTTGTGCCGACGACTCGCGCTGCTTCGACCTGTCGGGGGACTCGCCCGCCACCGATGCCTCCTCCATGCGCCGCACGCCTTGCGCGCGGCTATCGAACCGTGATTCACGACCTGAGCCGCCACCCGGACGAAGCAGCCGTACCACACGGCCGTACCGCTGTCCGAGCCATGTACCAGTGTCCTGCCTGCGGACCAAGCCCCAGCGGAAGACGAGAACGACATACCTACCGGTTCCCTTACGAACCGGTCACGCACCCTCGACAGACCAATGTGAGAGGGGTCACCCTGTCATTCATCCACGCGGGGAGGCATGGATGGGCAGGAGCCGCAGAACACTTCCGGAGGAGCTTCTGCTGCTGGCACTGGACCCGGCCACGGGTACCACTGCGCAGCCGCAGTCGCTCGACCTCGGTCTGGCCGGAGCACAGCTGGTGGAGCTGGCGCTGGCCGGACGGATAGCCCCAGACGGGGATCGTATCGCCGTGGTGATGCCACGGCCGACAGGAGATCCGACTCTGGACAGCGCGTTGGAGCTGCTGCGAAGGCGCGGCGCTCCGGTGCGGGCCGTCCACTGGATCGGCGGACCCCGTCTCGGACTGCGTCAGACCTATCTGGCGCACCTGGAGCGGTGCGGCATGGTAGCGGCCGTGCCGGGCCAGATGTACGGAGTACTGCCGACGACGCGTTACCAGGCGACGGACACCGCCATCAGCCGGGAGATCAAGGCCCGGCTGGACACCGCGGTCCGCACCGGCGTACCGCCGGACGCGCGGACGGCGGCGCTCGCCGCGCTGGCGCACGCGGTCGGCCTGGGCAAGCACCTGTACCCGGGCAACGAGGGGAGGTCCTCGCGGTCCCGGCTCAGGGACCTGATCCGGCACGACCCCATGGGCGGACTCGTGGCGCACGCCGTGATGGACGTCCAGAACGGCGTGGCGTCCCAGCCGCGCCGCGGGCCGGGTGCGGCGGGCCGCCGTCAGGCCGGTGCACGGGCGAAGTCCACGGGGGATCCAGTCCGTGGCGTGCCCGCGCAGCCGCGACGCGGCTCCCTGGCCGGCCGTGCGCCGGTGCACTGAGCCCGGTCCCTGACGTGGCCGCCGCGCGGGGCAAGGACCGTTCAGGGGGCCCTTGCCCCGCGCGGCGGCCGTGAGCGCGCCGAAGAAACGCCCGAGAAAACCGGGGAAAGCCGGAGCGGGACGAAAAGGGCCGAACGTGCCATAGGCACACAAACCGTTTCCCATACGGCCCCAATACGCGGCCTTCGGCCCGCATATCCGGCGTTTTCCAGCGGTAGGAAGCACCTTGGTGGCAGTCTGCTCAACAGCAGATACGCAAAGTAGAGGCATGCAGCCGGAGGTGCACGTCCCGTGGCGTCCAATGTCAATCCCACCGTCAGGCGGCGCCGGCTGGGCCAGGAGCTGCGCAGACTTCGCGAACTCAAGGGCATGACGGCCGAGGAAGTGGCCGAAAGACTGCTGGTGTCGCAGTCGAAGATCAGCCGCCTGGAGAACGGCCGACGCAGCATCAGCCAGCGCGATGTGCGCGACCTGTGCGGGGTCTACGAGGTCAAGGACCAACGGGTCGTCGAGTCGCTGATGCAGATGGCCAAGGACTCGCGCCAGCAGGGCTGGTGGCACTCCTTCGGCGACATCCCCTACAGCGTCTACATCGGCCTGGAGACGGACGCGGCGAGCCTGAGGGTCTACGACCCGCAGGTCGTTCCCGGCCTGCTGCAGACCCGCCCGTACGCGGAGGCTCTGATCACCGGCGCCCTGCCGGAGACCGCGCCCGCCGACATCGAGAAGCGCGTCCAGGTCCGGATGCGCCGGCAGGAACGAATCTCCGCCGCCGAGAACCCGTTGCGCCTGTGGGCGGTCCTGGACGAGGCCGCGCTGCGCAGGGTCGTCGGCAACCGGGCCGTGATGCGGGAGCAGTTGGAGCACCTGGTCGAGCAGTCCCTGCTGCCGCACGTGACCGTGCAGGTCATCCCGTTCGAGATGGGCGCCCACCCGGGTCTCAACGGACAGTACGCCATTCTGGAGTTCCCGGACGCGGCGGACTCCAGTGTCGTCTACATCGAGGGCGTCACCAGCGACCTGTACCTGGAGAAGGCGAACGACGTGCGGAAGTACAGTGTGATGTACGAGCACTTGCGGGCGCAGGCGCTGAACGTGGAGCAGACGCGGCAGTTCATCGCCGACATCGCGAAGGACTACGCGCGCTGAGTGCCCTGCCGGAAAAATGCCGCATTTTACACCCCGTCACCTTCAAGGCGGAAGCTGTACCGGAATATGCCATCCGTAAGGATGAAGAGCCCCTTCGGATGACGAGAGTGGCGAGTAGCGTCGATCGCGCCATCGAGCAAGAACGTTGGCGCAAAACCACTCCACAGGCAATCCGGAGCAGAAATGGCAATTCGTCAGGGCGCCGTCCAGACGTGGACCAAGTCCTCGTACTCCACGGGCAACGGCGCATGCGTCGAGGTCAGGTCACCGGTGGTCGCGGCCATGATGGTCCGGGACTCCAAGGTCCCCGAGGGCCCGGTGCTGGGTTTCCCCGCCGACGCGTGGAACGCCTTCGTGGCGTCGCTCAAGGCCTAGGGCCGACAGCCGGAAGCCGGGACAAGCACCCGCTCGAAGAGCCCTCTCGACCAGCCCGCCGTCCTTGCCGAGGGGGCTCCGCCGGTGTCCGGGCTTCCCGGCGCCCCCGCGCGGAGGACCCGGCCGGTCAGGCCCCGCGCGGGTAGCGCGCCAGCCACCCCGGGGACGACCCGGTGGGTCCGTGCAGTGCGGGTCCCTGGGTCAACTCCATCGCGAAGTCGTCTGCCAGAACCAGCAGAGTGGGACGGCCCTCCAGCTCGGCCAGCCAGGCCGGCGGGAGAGCCGTCTCGCCGTACAGAGCCCCGAACAGCCCGCCGGTGAGCGCACCGGCCGCTCCCGAGGGACCGCTCTGGTTCACCGCCAGGCACAGCCCGTGCCGTACGTCCTTGCCGACGAGCGCGCAGTACACGGACACGGCGAGCGCTCCTTCCGCCGTCCCCTCCCCCGCCAGCTCCTCCACCCGTGCCGGACCGGGAGAGCCCTGCCGTACCGCGCCGAGCGCATGGCGCAGGGCGTCGGACACGGGCTGATGCCCGGGCCGCACGGCGAGCAGCGCCAGCGCCTTCCGCACGGCCTCGTCGAGACCGTCGCCACGGGCGAGGGCGTGCACGATCACGGCGTACGCACCGGCGGCGAGACAGGCGGTGGGGTGCCCGTGGCTCTGCACCGCGCACTCGACGGCGAGCCGGACGACGAGCTGCGGCTCCCACCCGACGAGCAGCCCGAAGGGAGCCGACCGGACCGCCGCCTCCGGCCCGGCCTCGGTGGGGTTCTTCGGCGCGTCGAGGGTGCCCATGACGGCGTCCCCGAACCCGACGAGCAGGGCGCGCGTGGGGTCCCGGCGGGCGTACAGCCACTCCTCCCGCGCCAGCCACCCGTCCTCCTCGCGCCGTTCGTCGGGCCCCCAGTCCCGCTGGGTGGCGGCCCACCGCAGATACGCCCGGTGCAGATCGGTGGGCGGATGCCAGACCCCGGTGTCGCGCCGCATCTGCGCCCGGATCAGCCCGTCGACGGAGAAGAGCATGAGCTGTGTGAAGTGGGTGACGGCTCCGCGCCGTCCGTAGGCGGGCGCGAGATCCACGATCCCCTCGCTGCCGTGGGCCTTCCGTATCCCCTCGAGATCGAGCCCGTGCACCGGCGCCCCGAGCGCATCCCCCACGGCCACCCCGAGCAGCGTCCCCCGCACCCGGCTGCGGAAGTCCTGCTGCTCGGTACGCCCCCAGACGGCACCGGACGTCGTACCCACCCAGCCCTCCCCACGGCACCGGCCGTACGCGCGACAGTTCGCCACTGTAATCGAACGGGAACGGTCTGTTCAGGGGACAAACCGGTACGCGAGGAGGGCTGAACGCGCCTCGAAACGACCGCAGCGAGCGCGGGAACGGGACCTTTCCGTCCATCCTCCGCAGAGCGCGGAGCAGGGAGCACGGAGCGCGGCGGACGGCCCTGGATCCCGCGGATCACGCGGGTCCCGGCGAGAGCCTGCGGGGGTTCCGGCCGCCACGAGCGCCGGCCGCCCGGCGCCCAGGGGTCCGAGCCCAGAGCCCCGTGGCTAGGGCACGACCACGACCCGCGTCCCCTTCTCGCCGAACGTCCACAGGGCGGCCCCGTCGTCCTTGCTCACGCGGATGCCCCCCGTCTTGACCCCGGAGGCGGCGGGAGGCGGCGAGGAGCCGTCGACGGCGTTGCTGAAGGCGATGAAGACACCCGACTTGCCCGCGAAGTACAGGATGTTCTCGATCTCCACACCGTCCGAACCGGTCGTCGCGGGTACGCGCTGGGAGATCGCGTAGGAGTCGGGGTCCGGGGCCACCGTGCCCGGCCACACCGGGAAGGTACGGATGGGCTTGTCGCTCTCGTCGACCAGCCACACCCGCTTCTGGCCGAGGGCGTAGACGATCCTGCGGCCCGTCCCCGAGTCGGCCGGGACCGCCGGCGGAGCCGGGGGCTCCGGGGTGGCGGAGGGCGAGGGCAGGGCGCTCGCCGAGGCCGAGGGCGCGGGCGCGGGCCGGCTGTGTCCGGCCGGAGCCGTGGGGCGCGGGCCCTGGGCGGCCTGTACGGCGAGTACGGCGACCACCGCGACCGCTCCTGCGGTCAGTCCGCTGACCCAGGCCCACGAAGGTATTCGGGCAGGCATGGGCACGCATCTCCTCGGCTGCTACTCGGCCCTTCGGGCGGGGACGACCCCTGGGAACAAGGGTTGGATCATCGTACTGCGAGCGCTCGCCCGCCCGGCTCAGTCCAGGACCGGCAGCAGCTCCGGCAGACGGCCGTCCGAGGCCTTTGCCGCCCGCTGCCGCTCCTCGGGGACCTCGCCGTAGAGCGTGGTGCGGGGCCTGGCCGGGCGGCCGGCCGCCTCCGCCATCGCCACCAGCTCCTTGACCGACTTGTACGACCCGTACGACGAGCCCGCCATCCTCGAGATGGTCTCCTCCATCAGCGTGCCCCCGAGGTCGTTCGCGCCGGAGCGGAGCATCTCGACGGCGCCTTCCGCGCCCAGTTTCACCCAGCTGGTCTGGATGTTGGGGATGTGCGGGTGGAGAAGGAGACGGGCCATCGCCGTGACCGCCCTGTTGTCCCGCATCGTGGGGCCGGGGCGGGCGATGCCCGCCAGGTAGACCGGGGCGTTGGTGTGGACGAAGGGGAGGGTGACGAACTCCGTGAAGCCGCCGGTCTGCTGCTGGATGCGGGCGAGGGTGCGCAGATGGCCGAGCCAGTGGCGGGGCTGGTCGACATGGCCGTACATCATCGTGGACGAGGAGCGGATGCCCAGCTCGTGCGCGGTGGTCACCACCTCGATCCAGGTGGCCGTGGGCAGCTTGCCCTTGGTCAGGACCCAGCGGACCTCGTCGTCGAGGATCTCCGCGGCCGTGCCGGGGATCGTGTCCAGGCCCGCCTCCTTCGCGGCGATCAGCCACTCGCGGACGGACAGACCGGTGCGGGCCGCGCCGTTGACCACCTCCATCGGGGAGAAGGCGTGCACATGCATCCCCGGGACGCGCTCCTTCACCGCGCGGGCGAGGTCGAAGTACGCCGTGCCCGGCAGGTCCGGGTGGATGCCGCCCTGCATGCACACCTCCACCGCGCCCACGTCCCAGGCCTGCTGGGCGCGGTCGGCCACCTGCTTCAGCGACAGCGTGTAGGCGTCCGCGTCCGTGCGGCGCTGGGCGAAGGCGCAGAAGCGGCAGCCGGTGTAGCAGACGTTGGTGAAGTTGATGTTCCGGGTGACGATGTAGGTCACGTCCTCGCCGACCGCCGACTTGCGGACGTCGTCCGCGACCCGGCACAGCGCGTCCAGCGCCGGGCCGTCGGCGTGCAGCAGGGCCAGGGCCTCGGCGTCGGTCAGCCTCGTCGGGTCGTCGGCGGCCGTGCGCAGCGCGGCCCGCACGTCCGTGTCGATGCGCTCGGGAGCCATGCCGGGGGCGGCTTCCTCGCGCAGAACATCCCAGTCGCCGTAGACCGTGTCGAAGTCGTCGCGGCGGTCGGCGGTGCGGCCCCGGGTGTCGATGGTGCGGTGCAGATCGGTGCGGCCGGTGGGGGTGAAGACCTCGTCCGGCTCCTGCCAGGGGCGGCCCTCGACGGTCGCGTCCTCGCGGGCGAGGCCGGTTTCGGGGTCGGCCAGGGCGCGCACGTGCGGCAGCACACGGGGGTCCAGCCAGGGCTCGCCGCGCTTGACGAACTCCGGGTAGACGCAGAGCCGTTCGCGCAGCTCGAAGCCCGCCGCCCGGGACACCTCGGCGAGCCGGTCGATCCTCGGCCAGGGGCGCTCGGGGTTGACGTGGTCGATGGTGAGCGGGGAGACGCCGCCCCAGTCGTCGATGCCGGCGCCGATGAGCCGCTCGTACTCGGCGTCGATCAGGTTCGGCGGGGCCTGCAGACAGGCGGAGGGCCCCATGATGTGCCGGGCGACGGCCACCGTGGCGACCAGCTCGTCCAGTTCCGCGTCCGGCATGCCGCGCATGGCCGTGTCCGGCTTGGCGCGGAAGTTCTGGATGATCAGTTCCTGGATGCCGTGGTGGGCGCGGGCGATCCTCCGCAGCGCGAACAACGACTCCGCGCGCTCCTCGTACGTCTCGCCGATGCCGATCAGGATCCCGGTGGTGAAGGGCACGGAGGAGCGGCCGGCGTCCTCCAGCACCCGCAGCCGCAGTGCGGGTTCCTTGTCCGGGGAGCCGTAGTGCGGGCCGCCCGGCTCGGACCACAGCCGCGTCGCCGTGGTCTCCAGCATCATGCCCATCGACGGGGCGACGGGCTTGAGACGCTGGAAGTCGGTCCAGGTCAGCACGCCCGGATTGAGATGCGGCAGCAGCCCGGTCTCCTCCAGGATGCGGATGGAGACGGCGCGGACGTAGGCGATCGTGTCGTCGTAGCCGTGCGCGTCCAGCCACTCGCGCGCCTCCGGCCAGCGGTCCTCCGGCTTGTCGCCGAGGGTGATCAGGGCCTCCTTGCAGCCGAGCGCGGCGCCGCGGCGGGCGATGTCCAGGACCTCGTCGAGGGACATGAACATCCCGTGCCCGGCGCGGCGCAGCCTGCCGGGCACGGTGGCGAACGTGCAGTAGTGGCACCTGTCCCGGCACAGCCGGGTCAGCGGGATGAAGACGCTCTTGGAGTAGGTGATGACACCGGGCCGCCCGGCGGCCCGAAGGCCCGCGTCCCGCACCCGTGCGGCGGAGGCGGCCAGGTCCTCCAGATGCTCGCCCCGGGCCTGGAGCAGCACCGCCGCCTCGGCGACATCGAGGGAGACACCGTCCCGGGCCCGTCTGAGCGCGCGCCGCATGGAGTTCTCGGTGGGGCCGGTTCCCAAGGCCGCGGAAGTCGTCATCCTTCGAGCATACGGGCGCGGTCCTCCGGGAACGCGGGCGTGGTGATCAGGGCGAACGGGCGCTTTGCCCCCCGGAGGTGACGGGCGGGGCATGGCGCCTCCGGTGAAGGAGGTGCCCTTCGCGGACGGCACCGAGGCCGCGGGCGACGGCCCGGCGTGAGGGCGGCGGCCGGGGGTGAGGGCGGCACTCACCGATCCGGTCCTGACCCGGCCTTCCTGTCTTTCCGTCTTTCCGTCTTCCTGGGAACCGACTGGCCCGGCGCGGCGTGCGAAGAGGATGTGTGGACCTTGTGACACGGAGCACGACGGCCCGTGATCACAGTCCCCGAGAGCTGACGCATCTGCCGTGAACGAGGCAAACTGGCCTCTCGATCGGCAGTTGACAACGATTCGACAGGCGCCAGGGGGCAGCGATGGACGGTGTACCGCGAGTACCGGAGCAGCGGGGTCCCGAGCAATCGGCGACGCTGCGCTTCGGCGTACTCGGGCCGGTACGCGCCTGGCGCGGAAAGGAGCCGCTGGCCACCGGCTCCCCGCAGCAACGCGCCCTGCTGGCAGCGCTGTTGCTGCGTGAGGGCCGTACCGCGACCGCGGCCGAGCTGATCGACGCCCTGTGGGGCGACAGGCCACCGGCACGGGCGCTGGCGACGGTACGGACGTACGCCTCCCGGCTGCGGAAGATCCTGGACGCCGGGATGCTGGTCAGCGAGTCCGGCGGATACGCCGTGCGCGGACTGGGCGAGGACGCGCTGGACCTGACGGTGGCCCAGGATCTGGCGGCCCGCGCCGACAAGGCGCGGTCGGACGGAGACCTGTGCCGCGCACGGGAGTTGCTGGGACGGGCGCTCGATCTGTGGGACGGGGAGACGCTGGCCGGGGTGCCGGGCCCCTACGCGGAGGCGCAGCGCGTCCGCCTGGAGGAGTGGCGGCTCCAGCTCCTGGAGTCCCGGCTGGACCTGGACCTCGAACAGGGCCGCCACGCGGAGGCGGTCTCGGAGCTGACGGCGCTGACGGCGGCGCATCCGCTGCGTGAACGCCTGCGCGAGCTGCTGATGCTGGCGCTGTACCGCAGCGGCCGGCAGGCGGAGGCACTGGCGGTGTACGCCGACACCAGGCGTCTGCTGACGGACGAGCTGGGCGTGGATCCCCGCCCCGAACTGCGCGAGCTGCAACAGCGCATCCTCCAGGCCGACCCGGCTCTCGCCGAACCGTCCTCCCCGGTGGCCGAACCCGCGGTGGTGCCCGTCCGTCCCGCTCAGCTCCCGGCGACCGTGCCCGACTTCACGGGACGGGCCTCCTTCGTGGCCGAGCTGGGCGAGGTGCTGGCCTCCGCCGAGGGCCGGGTGATGGCCGTGTCGGCGGTGGCCGGGATCGGGGGCGTGGGCAAGACGACGCTCGCCGTCCACGTGGCCCACCGGGCGCGGGCCGCCTTCCCGGACGGCCAGCTGTACGTGGACCTGCAAGGAGCCGGACCCCGGGCCGCGGAACCGGAGACGGTGCTGGGGGCGTTCCTGCGCGCGCTGGGCACGGCGGACTCCGCCATCCCCGACTCCCTGGAGGAGCGGGCGGCGCTGTACCGCTCGCTCCTGGACGGCCGCCGGGTCCTGGTCCTGCTGGACAACGCCCGGGACGCGGCCCAGGTCCGCCCCCTTCTGCCGGGCACGGAGGGGTGTGCGGCGCTGGTGACGTCACGGGCGCGGATGGTGGACCTCGCGGGCGCGCACCTGGTGGACCTGGACGTGATGAGCCCCGAGGAGGCCCTGGAGCTCTTCACGAGGATCGTGGGCGAGGAGCGGGTGGCGAGCGAACGCGAGGCCGCACTCGACGTGGTGGCGGCCTGCGGCTTCCTCCCCCTGGCCATCCGTATCGCGGCGTCCCGGCTGGCCGCGAGACGGACCTGGACGGTCTCGGTCCTGGCGGCGAAACTCGCGGACGAGCGGCGGCGCCTGGACGAGCTCCAGGCGGGCGATCTGGCGGTCAAGGCCACCTTCGAACTGGGCTACGGCCAGCTGGAGCCGGCCCAGGCCCGCGCCTTCCGCCTGCTGGGCCTGGCCGACGGCCCGGACATCTCCCTGCCGGCGGCAGCGGCGATCCTCGACCTTACGGTGGAGGAGACCGAGGACCTGCTGGAGTCCCTGGTCGACATCTCCCTCCTGGAGTCCGCCGCCCCCGGCCGCTACCGCTTCCACGACCTGGTCCGCCTCTACGCGCGTGCATGCGCGGAGCGGGACGAACACCCGCCGAGCGAGCGGGAGGCGGCGCTGTCCCGGTTGCTGGACTTCTACCTGGCGACGGCGGCCGGGGTGTACGCGATCGAACGGCCGGGCGACCGCCTGGTGGACCACCTCGCCCCGACGGAGTACCCGGGGCTCACGTTCCAGGACCGGCATCAAGCCCAGGACTGGCTGTACTCCGAGGCACACGCGCTGCTGGCGTTCGTCCAGCAGTGCGCCAAAGGCCCCATGCTCCGCCGTGCGGTGGACCTGCTCTGGGCGGCCAAGGACCTCGCGGAATCGGGTGCCAACTCCAAACAGTACGAGGTGGCCGCCCTCGCCCTCCGGGAGGCGGCCGACCGGGGGGACGACCTGAAGGCCCGGAGCCGTGCGCTCACGACGCTCACCAACGTCCATCTGGTGGCCGGACGCTTCGACCAGGCGGACGAGGAAGCGCGCCTGGCCATGGAACTCGCGTACCTCGCGGACGACCTGGCACCCCGCTGCTGGGCCGCCAACGACCGAGGCATCATCGCGCTCTACCAGAACCGCCACGCGGACGGCGAGGCGTATCTGCGGCAGGCCATCGAGAGCTTCCGTCTGGACAGGAACCTCGCGGGAGAAGCCAGCGCGCTGTGCAACCTCTCCCGTATCCATCTGGCCATGGGCCGGGTCGGCAGCGCGGTGGAACTGGCCCAGCAGGGCATAGCCATCTATGACCGGCTGGGTCACACATTGCGCGGGGCCAACGGACGCTACGCACTGGGACTGGCGCTCATCGGGCAGGGAGCACTGGACACCGCCGTCGACCGGCTGACCGAAGCTCTGGAGGTGTTCCGCGACAGCAGGCAACGGCTCTGGGAGGGCATGACGCTCTTCCGGCTCGCGGAGGCGCACCTCGCCGGACAACAGCCCACACGGGCCGCTGCCCTGGCCGAGCAGGCACTCGCGGTCCTGCGGGGAATAGGAGGCGAGTGGCGGCGCGGAAACGTCCTGACCGTCCTCGGCCGCGCCCTCAGCGCACTGGGGCAGACCGGCCGGGCGCAGGCGTGCTGGCAGGAAGCCCTCGGCATCTACGAGCAACTCGGCTCCGCCGAGGCCGCCGAGGTGCGGCTCCTCCTCGCTCCCGCAGCCGCCGCATAGCTCCCGGCGGCGCGTTCATCGTTCGTTTATCGCCGCACGGCACTCTGAAGTCGTCGATCCGCCACGTCGGGGGAAGCGGATCAGCGGTGATCACCACCGCTAGGGTGAACGGCCCTGATATGCCTGTCCGGCGGCCTTCGGGGGAGCCGCCGGGCGGGTGCCGCCCATCACTGAACGGGAGTTGCAAGTCAATGAGCGATGCCAAGAAGGACTCCGCGGTCAAGCCGCTCGACAACCACGCCACCGGCGGCACGGAGACTCCGCAGGACAACCACGCCACCGGCAGCACGGAGACTCCGCAGGACAACCACGCCACCGGCGAGAAGCTCACCACCCTGGACAACCACGCCACGGGCGGCACGGTGACTCCGCAGGACAACCACGCCACCGGCGAGAAGCCCTGACCGGAGCCATCTAGAGGCGGGGACCGGCCGCAGCAGCGCGGAGGGGAGCTGCTGCGGCCGAAGTGTTTCCGGCGCGGGTTTCCAGCGCGGTCAGGCCGGTCCTGGCGCAGACCCGCAAACCAACGGAGATTGCGCCGGGGTCGCTGCCGACGCCACGGCTTCGGGAAGGCCGGGCCCGGTTGTCCACAGGGCACGTGAAGCCCTGCGGATTCCTGGGATCTTTGCGAGGTGGAACGGAAACAGCTGCGGGAACTGCTCGACGGAGGCGTCCTGCTCACCTCGCGCGCCCTTGAGGCAGGCTGGCCCCGGCGCAGCCTGACACGGGAACTCCGGGAGCAGGGCTGGGTCCGGCTGCATGCCGGTGCCTGGGCGGAGCCGGGAAGCTCACCGGAACTCCTCACGCGCCTGCGGGCGGTGCAGCTCATCAGGCCACGGCTCATCGTCAGTCACCGCTCGGCGGCGGCGATCTGGGGGATCGAGACACTGCGCGGAGGTGCCAAGGCACCTCTGGAATTCATCGACCCCGAACGCACCCTGCACGGCGGTGAGAGGGGCGTACGGGTGCGCCGCATGTATGTGGCGCCGTCCGAGGTGGCCAAGGTCCGGCACGGCCTCCGGCTCACCGGCGTGCGCCGCACCCTCACCGATCTCCTCCGGGCCGGCCCGAGGGACGACGCGATCGTCGCCGTGGAATCCGCACTCGGGTGCCGAACAGTGAACGGCATCCGCCGCCCACCGCTCACCGACATCGCCGCACTCACGACGTCACTGACGGCGAAAGCGGGCTTACGAGGCACGGCTCGGGCAAGCACCTGGCTGCGGCTGTGCGATCCGCGCGCCGGCTCTCCGGCCGAGACGATCGCCCGGCTGCGCCTGTACGACGCCGGCCTCCGCCCCGAGTCACAGGTCGAACTCATCACCCCGGCCGGACGCCGCGTACGTCTCGACTTCTTCTTCCGTACGACGGGCCTGGCCGTCGAGATCGAGGGCTACGCCTACCACGGCACCCGCGACTCCCACCGCCGGGACGTCGCCCGCTACAACCAGATCCTCCAGTGCCCCGAGGTGCGCAGCCTCCTCCGCTTCACCGCCGAGGACGTCTTCCGCCGCCCGGCGTACATGATCCAGGAGATCCGGACAGCGCTGGCGAAGAAGCTGTGAGGGGTGGGCGGGACAGGACGGGCGGACTGGGCCGGGGTCGCTTTGGCCGCTTTGTGGGGGCGTGGGATTTCGGGTGCCGGAGGGTGGGGTGTGGGGGTGGGGTGGTGTGGCCGTGGCCTGAAAAAGCGCGCGTGGGGCCGCCCGCTTCTCGGGCCAGTGTCGTGCTTCCGCGGACCGG
>NZ_BAAAHG010000057.1:0-37570 GCF_039525155.1 Streptomyces thermoalcalitolerans
ACGCCCGGTTACATTCCGAACCCGGAAGCTAAGCCTTACAGCGCCGATGGTACTGCAGGGGGGACCCTGTGGGAGAGTAGGACGCCGCCGGACAAGACGTGAAGAGCTCTGGCTCTTGGGCAACACACCCAAGAGCCAGGGCTTTTTTGCGTTGCGGTAAAGTCATGAGGCATTGTCGGCACGTTTTCCCAGGAGGCTCCGGGTGGAGGTCCAGGAGACCCGCGTTCAGACGGACCGGGTCCTCACCATCCCGAACATCCTCAGCATGGCGCGGCTGCTTGGCGTACCCCTCTTCCTCTGGCTGATTCTCAGGCCGGAGTTCGGCGGCCCCAAGAGCGACGGCTGGGCCCTGCTGGTGCTGGCGCTGAGCGGGATCAGTGACTACCTGGACGGCAAACTCGCCCGGCGGTGGAATCAGATCAGCAGCCTCGGCCGGCTGCTCGACCCCGCGGCCGACCGGCTCTATGTCCTCTCCACTCTGCTCGGCCTCACCTGGCGGGAGATCCTGCCGCTCTGGCTGACCGTGCTGCTCCTGGCACGGGAATTGATGTTGCTGGTGGCGGTGGGCGTCCTCAGGCGTCATGGCTACCCCCCGCCCCAGGTGAACTTCCTCGGGAAAGCGGCCACGTTCAACCTGATGTACGCATTCCCGCTGCTGTTGCTCAGCGACGGCAGCGGTTGGATCGCGTCACTTGCAGCTATTTTCGGATGGGCGTTCGCCGGATGGGGTACAACGCTCTACTGGTGGGCAGGAGCCCTCTATGTGATACAGGTCCGCCGCCTGGTTCGCGCGGATGCCAAGGCCGGCTGAGTTCGCCCGAAGAGGCGCCGCAGTGGCTCCGATGGTCCGCTTCGGAAAAGTGCGGGACAATCAGGACGGGTGAAGTCGGCCAGACCGTCGTCTCTAGAGGAGGACGCTTCCGACATGAAGGCCGTCGTGATGGCCGGAGGCGAAGGCACACGTCTTCGCCCGATGACCTCCAGCATGCCCAAGCCGCTCCTGCCGGTGGTCAACCGGCCGATCATGGAGCACGTGCTGCGACTGCTCAAAAAGCACGGGCTGACCGAGACCGTTGTCACGGTTCAGTTCCTGGCTTCGCTGGTCAAGAACTACTTCGGTGACGGCGAAGAGCTCGGAATGGAGCTCAGCTACGCCAACGAGGAAAAACCGCTCGGCACCGCCGGAAGCGTCAAGAACGCCGAAGAGGCACTGAAGGACGACACCTTCCTCGTCATCTCCGGTGACGCTCTGACCGACTTCAACCTCACCGAGCTGATCAATTTCCACAGGGAAAAAGGCGGACTGGTGACCGTGTGTCTTACACGTGTTCCCAATCCGCTGGAATTCGGCATCACCATCGTCGACGAAGAGGGCAAGGTCGAGCGCTTCCTGGAGAAGCCGACCTGGGGCCAGGTTTTCTCCGACACCGTGAACACGGGCATCTATGTGATGGAGCCCGAGGTGTTCAACTACGTCGAGCCCGATGTCCCGGTCGACTGGTCCGGCGACGTCTTCCCCCAGTTGATGAAGGAAGGCAAGCCGATTTACGGCTATGTGGCCGAGGGCTACTGGGAGGACGTCGGCACCCACGAGAGCTATGTGAAGGCGCAGGCCGACGTCCTGGAAGGCAGGGTGGACGTCGAGATCGACGGCTTCGAGATCTCCCCGGGAGTCTGGGTCGCCGAGGGCGCCGAGGTGCACCCGGACGCGAAGCTGCGCGGACCGGTGTACATCGGCGACTACGCCAAGGTGGAGGCCGGCGCCGAGATCCGGGAGCACACCGTCGTCGGCTCCAACGTCGTCGTCAAGAGCGGTGCCTTCCTGCACAAGGCCGTGGTGCACGACAACGTGTACGTCGGGCAGCACAGCAACCTGCGCGGCTGCGTGGTCGGCAAGAACACCGACATCATGCGGGCGGCACGGATCGAGGACGGCGCGGTCATCGGCGACGAGTGCCTGATCGGTGAAGAATCGATCGTGCAGGGCAATGTGCGGGTCTATCCGTTCAAGACGATCGAGGCCGGTGCCTTCGTCAACACCTCGGTCATCTGGGAATCCCGGGGCCAGGCGCACCTCTTCGGGGCGCGCGGAGTGTCCGGGATCCTGAACGTGGAGATCACCCCGGAGCTGGTCGTACGCCTCGCCGGCGCCTATGCGACCACGCTCAAGAAGGGCGCCACGGTCACCACGGCCCGTGACCACTCCCGCGGTGCCCGCGCCCTCAAGCGCGCGGTCATCTCGGCCCTCCAGGCCAGCGCGATCAACGTACGGGACCTGGAGAACGTGCCGTTGCCCGTCGCCCGGCAGCAGACCGCGCGGGGCAGCGCCGGCGGCATCATGATCCGGACCACACCCGGGGTGCCGGACTCGGTCGACATCATGTTCTTCGACGGGCAGGGCGCCGACCTCTCCCAGGCCGGTCAGCGGAAGCTGGACCGCGTCTTCGCGCGCCAGGAGTACCGGCGCGCGTTCCCGGGCGAGATCGGTGACCTGTACTTCCCGGCCAGTGTCTTCGACTCGTACACCGGTTCGCTGCTGCGCAACGTCGACACCAGCGGGATCGCCGAGTCGGGGCTGAAGGTCGTCGTGGACGCCTCGAACGGCAGCGCCGGTCTTGTCCTGCCCAGCCTGCTCGGCAAGCTCGGTGTGGACTCGCTGACGATCAACCCCGGCCTCGACGAGAGCCGGCCGACGGAGACCGCCGAGATGCGGCGCGCGGGCCTGGTGCGGCTCGGCGAGATCGTGGCGTCCTCCGGGGCCGCGTTCGGTGTGCGGTTCGACCCGGTGGGCGAGCGGCTGTCCCTCGTCGACGAGAAGGGCCGCATCATCGAGGACGACCGGGCGCTGCTGGTGATGCTCGATCTCGTGGCCGCGGAGCGGCGCAGCGGCCGGGTGGCGCTCCCGGTGACCACCACCCGTATCGCCGAGCAGGTGGCCGCCTACCACGGCACCCAGGTCGAGTGGACGACGACCTCGCCCGACGACCTCACACGGGTCGGCCGCCAGGAAGGAACGATCTTCGGCGGTGACGGCAAGGGCGGGTTCATCGTCCCGGAGTTCAGCAGTGTCTATGACGGCACGGCGGCCTTCGTACGGCTCATCGGGCTGGTGGCGCGCACCCAGCTCACCCTCAGCCAGATCGATGCCCGGATCCCGCGGGCGCACGTCCTCAAGCGGGACGTGGCGACCCCGTGGGCGGTCAAGGGCCTGGTGATGCGCCGGGTCGTCGAGGAGGCCGGAGACCGCTTCGTGGACACCACGGACGGTGTGCGGGTCGTGGAGGCCGACGGACGCTGGGTGATGGTCCTGCCGGACCCGGCCGAGGCGGTCACCCACCTGTGGGCCGAGGGCCCCGACGACACCTCCGCCCAGGCCCTGCTGGACGAGTGGTCGGCAGTGGTGGAGAGCGCCGGCCGGTAGACCACGGCACCGGTCGGCGGAGCCGCCCGGCCGATCGGTAATAAGGGGCCCCACCGGCATGCCGGACAACTGTCCCCAAGAGGGCCTGTCCGGCATGCCGGTGGGGCCGTTCGAAGGTCCCGGCCGCGGCGTGCGACGATGTGCGGCATGCCGCAGCAACCCCCTGTTCGGAGCAACCCCGCGCGGCCCTCCCGTCCGGACGCCTCCATGTCATTGATCACCAGTGTCATGGATCACAGCCTCGACGACGGTTATGCCGAGGCTGCCGCACGGAAGAGGGCCGCGGGCGAGAGCGGCATGCCGAAGACCGTCAGGGCGAAACTGGGACTGGCGGCCGGCCTGGTGCTGGCCGCGCTCGTCGTGACCGTGGGAGCGGCCCAGGCGCGCGTGTCGGCTCCGGTCGTCGCCAAGGAACGGCAGGAGCTGATCGACCGCATCGACCGCGAGACGGCGGCGGCCGACAAGCTCGAGGACACGGTCGACAAGCTGCGCGCCGAGGTGAGCGCGCGGCAGCGCCGGGCGCTCAGGCACAGCGGCGGCGACTCCCGGGCCGATCTGGTGGGCGTGCTGGCGGGCGCCGTCGACGTGCACGGGCCCGGAGTGAAGCTCGTCGTGGACGATGCCAAGGAAGCCGGCAGCGGCGGCGGCGACGGCCCGCGCGGGACGTCGGGTTTCTCCGACACCGGGCGGGTGCGTGACCGGGACATGCAGCGGGTCGTCAACGGGCTGTGGCAGTCGGGTGCCGAGGCCGTCTCCATCAACGGGCAGCGGCTGACCGCCCTGTCGGCGATCAGGGCCGCGGGTGACGCCATACTGGTCGACAACAGGCCGCTGGTCCCGCCGTACACGGTGCTCGCGGTGGGGGACGGGAACGAGCTGAGCACCCGGTTCCAGGACAGCCCCGACGGGCTGTATCTGGACGCTCTGCGGGACAACTACGGTATCCGGGCCAGCATCTCCGTGGAGAGCGACCTCCGGTTGCCCGCAGCACCGAGTGTGATCGTACGTACAGCACAGCCGAGCACTGAGAAGGACACATCGTGATCGCCGTACTGGGCCTCGTCGTGGGAGTGGTGGCCGGCCTGTTGGTCCGGCCCGAGGTTCCGGCGGTCGTCGAGCCGTATCTGCCGATCGCCGTGGTGGCGGCGCTGGACGCCGTCTTCGGCGGTCTGCGGGCCATGCTCGACGGCATCTTCGACGACAAGGTGTTCGTCGTGTCGTTCCTGTCGAACGTGGTCGTCGCCGCACTGATCGTCTTCCTGGGCGACAAGCTGGGCGTGGGTGCCCAGCTGTCCACGGGGGTCGTGGTCGTCCTCGGCATCCGCATCTTCTCCAACGCCGCGGCGATCCGGCGGCATGTGTTCCGGGCGTGAGAGAGATGAGCAACCAGGACGGACGGCCCGAGAACGGGCGGAGTGAGGCCCCCCGCGGCGAACGCCTCGAGCTGCGGCCGCTGCGCAGGGAGTTGCCCGAGGAAGTGCCCCCGCCGACGGCCGCCGGGGCGGCCGAGGAGGCCGGCGGCGGCCCCGGGGCCCAGGAGACCGCCGAGCCCGAGCTGACGGGCCGCCAGAGGCTGCTGCAGGGCCTGTGGCCGCCGCGCTTCACCCGGGCCCAACTCGTCGTCGCCCTGCTGCTGTTCGGCCTCGGCTTCGGGCTCGCCGTCCAGGTCGCCTCGCACAGCGACGGCGACAGCGCGTTGCGCGGCGCCCGGCAGGAGGATCTTGTTCGTATCCTCGATGAACTGGACGACCGCACGCAGCGTCTTGAGGAAGAAAGGCAGGGACTCGAAAAGCAGCGTCAGGAGCTGGAGAACAGCTCGGACCAGGCCGAGGAGGCCCGCAGGCAGACGGCTGAGAGAGAGAAGCAACTCGGCATCCTGGCGGGCACGGTGGCCGCACAGGGGCCCGGCATCACGATGACGATCGAGGACACGAAGGGGACGGTCCAGGCGGACATGCTGCTCGACGCGATACAGGAGCTGCGCGCGGCCGGTGCGGAGGCGATCCAGGTCAACGGAGTACGGGTGGTCGCGAGCACCTACCTGACCGACTCCGACAAGAGCGTTGAGGTCGACGGGAACAAGATCCACGCGCCCTATCGTTTCCAGGTCATCGGCAAGCCGCAGGACCTCGAACCAGCGCTCAACATCCCTGGAGGCGTGGTGCAGACTCTGGAGAAGGAGCAGGCCACCGTGACCATCGAGCGGTCGGACAAGATCGTCGTGGACGCCTTGCGAGCGGCGAAGCGCCCTGACTACGCTCGGTCGTCCTCGCAGTGAACAGGTGGTGCATGGCGGCTGTCCGGCAGGGGCATGAGGTTGCGGGGGGTCGGCGCACCGATTGGGTGGTGCGTGGTGGAAACTGTTTGGTGGATACGGACGTTGTGAGGATGTCCGGGTCGACCGGTGTACACAGTCAGGGTTCGTCCTGCCCCACGGGCGGGTCTGTTTCGGTCAAGGGGAATCGCCCGTGAAGTTGTTTGCGAAGTTGTTCGGCAAGAGCGCGCGAGAGGGCAGCGACAACGCGACAGCCCCCCATCGCGCACAGCCCGAGGCAGAGGGCCAGCGTCCGCTGTTCCGGGATCAGGCGGCCGGTCAGGGAAGTGACGTTTCGGGTGGCCAGGGTGCGCCGTCGGCCGGCCCTGCCCAGCCGGGCGGCATAGGTTTCGGGCAACCGCCGACCTCGGGTGCGGGCGGGGACTCCGCCCTGACGTGTACGAGGTGCGGCAACCGCAACGCGGAGAACAGCCGTTTCTGCTCCCACTGCGGTGTGCCGCTGCGCGGCGGAGCGGCGCCCGAGGGCTCGTCGGAGACGACGTCCACGATCTCCATCTCCGGCCTGGAGGCGTACGACGCCGAGACCACCGGTCAGACGCCGATGCTCTCCCCGGAGGCACAGGCGGCCGTCGACGCGCTGCCGTTCGGATCGGCTCTGCTGATCGTGCGCCGCGGGCCGAACTCCGGCAGCCGCTTCCTGCTGGACGGCGAGCTGACCACGGCCGGGCGCCACCCGCAGAGCGACATCTTCCTGGACGACGTGACGGTCTCGCGCCGCCACGTGGAGTTCCGCCGCAACCCGGACGGCTCGTTCACGGTGGCCGACGTCGGCAGCCTGAACGGCACGTACGTCAACCGGGAGCAGATCGACCAGGTGGCTCTGTCCAACGGCGACGAGGTGCAGATCGGCAAGTACCGGCTGGTGTTCTACTCGAGCCGGCAAGGCAGCTGACCTCCCCGGACGCGGTCCGGGGGATCCAGGGAAGGTCCATGCTTCGAACACCGAGCGGCGGTGCGGGACACGGCACCGCCGCCGCGGACAGTGGGCTGATGAGCATCGGCACGGTGCTGAACGTGCTGCGCGACGAGTTCCCCGAGGTCACCATCTCCAAGATCCGTTTCCTGGAGTCGGAGGGGCTCGTCGAGCCGCAGCGGACCCCCTCGGGGTACCGCAAGTTCAGCGCGGAGGACGTGGAGCGGCTCGCCCTGGTCCTGAGGATGCAGCGTGACCACTACCTGCCGCTGAAGGTGATCCGCGAGCATCTGGACGCGATGGAGCGCGGTGAGGCGGTCCCGCCGCCGGTGCTCGGCCGGCAGCGCGACGGCGAGGCCGGGCCGCCGCCCGCCGAGGCGCACACGGCGGCCCGGATCGGGCGGGCCGAGCTGCTCGCCACCGCCGGGATCGAGGAAGCGGAGCTTCAGGAGTGGGAGTCGTACGGGCTTCTCACCCCGTTGGCGGACGGTTCCTTCGACGCCGAGGCGGTGACCGTGGCCTCGCTCGTCTGCGAGCTGGGGCGCTTCGGCATCGAGCCCCGTCATCTGCGGGTGATGAAGGCGGCCGCCGACCGGGAGGCCGGGCTGATCGACCAGGTGGTGGCCCCGCTCAAGCGGCACCGCAATCCGCAGACCAGGGCCCATGCCGAGGCCCGCACGAAGGAGCTGGCGGCGCTCATGGTGCGGCTGCACACGGCCCTGGTGCAGACGGCGCTCGGGGTGCGGCTGTCCTGACCGGGCCGGCCGCGGCGGCCGGATCGCTCCTTCGTTCCCGCCCCGACTACCCAAATCTCCCGGGCACGGCCTAGGGTTACTGTGTGAACGAGCTCGATGTCGTAGGTGTCCGGGTCGAAATGCCCTCCAACCAGCCGATCGTGCTCCTGCGTGAAGTGGGAGGCGACCGTTACCTCCCCATCTGGATCGGTCCGGGGGAGGCGACGGCGATCGCCTTCGCTCAGCAGGGCATGGCTCCCGCCAGGCCGCTGACCCACGACTTGTTCAAGGACGTGCTGGAGGCCGTCGGCCAGGAGCTCACGGAAGTGCGCATCACGGATCTGCGCGAGGGCGTCTTCTACGCGGAGCTGGTCTTCGCCAGCGGGGTCGAGGTGAGTGCCCGGCCGTCCGACGCCATAGCGCTGGCGCTGCGCACCGGAACGCCGATCTTCGGCAGCGATGCGGTGCTCGATGACGCGGGCATCGCGATTCCGGACGAGCAGGAGGACGAGGTGGAGAAGTTCCGCGAGTTCCTCGACCAGATCTCTCCGGAGGACTTCGGCACCAGCAGTCAGTGACAGTCGGCAACCGGTGGAAACACATCCGTGTACCGCCGGTTGCAGGGAGTCCTGAGGCCTGTCACCAGGGCAACCGGTCAGCTCTTCCCTGCGCGGGGGCACGCGAAACCACTCTTAGGGTGATTATCACTCGGCGTGCCGAGTGTGGCGATCGTTGACGCACCCTTGGTGACTGCCTACCGTCGAGGAGGCAGGTCGAGGACGGAGGTCGGCGTGAGAAGCAGCGGCGACAGTACGGCGGGGAGTGTCCCCGGGCGCGGTGTCCGGGGAAGTTACTCCTACCAGGGCAGCGCGACCGATCTTGCTCCGCTGCGCCCGGCGGCCGTGCCGAGCAGCAAAGAGGCGGCATCCATGGCGTCCGAGCAGATCGGCTACCGCGGTCCGACGGCCTGTGCCGCCGCCGGCATCACCTACCGGCAGCTGGACTACTGGGCGCGCACCGGTCTGGTCGAGCCGAGCGTGCGGCCCGCCTACGGTTCCGGTACGCAGCGCCTGTACAGCTTCCGTGACGTCGTCGTCCTGAAGATCGTCAAGCGCTTCCTCGACACCGGCGTCTCACTGCAGAACATCCGCACAGCCGTCCAGCACCTGCGGGAGCGCGGCTTTAGGGATCTGGAGCGGATGACGCTGATGAGCGACGGCGCCACGGTGTACGAGTGCACGTCGCCCGACGAGGTGCACGCCCTCCTCCAGGGAGGCCAGGGGATCTTCGGCATCGCGGTCGGCGTGGTGTGGCGCGATGTGGAGAACGCGCTGTCGCAGCTGCACGGTGAGCGCATCGACACCGGGGAGACCCTGGTGGGGCACAACCCCCACGACGAGCTCGCCGCCCGGCGCCGCAACCGGGCGGTCTGACCGGTTCTGATCAGCCCGCGGGCCGGCGCCCGGCCCGCGGGGCACGGCTCCGCGGCCGCGCAAGGGCCCTGTGGCCCGTATGGCCCGCTGTCAGCGGTGTGGTACAGCATCGTGGGTGTGAGAACCGCGCCCACGATCCTGCATCTCGACATGGATGCCTTCTTCGCGTCGGTGGAGCAGGCGTCCAAGCCGAGTCTGCGCGGGAAGGCCGTCATCGTGGGCGGGCTCGGACCGCGCGGGGTGGTGGCCACCGCGTCGTACGAGGCGCGGGCCTTCGGTGTCCACTCGGCGATGCCGATGGCCCAGGCACGGCGGCTGGCGCCGAACGCCGCGTACCTGGTGCCGCGCTTCGCCTTCTACCGGTCCGTCAGCGAGCAGGTGACGGGCCTGCTGCGGGCCCTGTCGCCCCTGGTGGAGCCGCTGAGCCTGGACGAGGCGTTCGTGGACCTGGAGGCCGGGGGAGCCGCCTGGGACGCGGAGTCGGCCCGGCGGGTGGGGGTCAAGCTGCGCGCCGACATCCGGGCCGTCACGGGGCTGACCGGCTCCGTGGGGCTGGCCGCCTCCAAGATGCTCGCCAAGATCGCCTCCGAGAAGGCCAAGCCCGACGGGCTGGTGCTCATCGAGCCCGGCACGGAGCGGGCCCTGCTCGGCCCCATGCCCGTGCGGACCCTGCCGGGCGTCGGACCGGCCACGAACGACCAGCTGCGGCGCGCCGGGATCCACACCGTCGCCGAACTCGCCGAAGCGGGTGAGGACGAGCTGGTACGGCTGCTCGGCAAGGCGCACGGCCACGCGCTGTACGCCATGGCGCTGGCCCGCGACGAGCGGCCCGTCGTCGCCGAGCGCGAGACCAAGTCGGTGTCGGTCGAGGACACCTACGACGTGGACATCCACGACCGCCTCCGGGTGGGCCTGGAGGTGCAGCGGCTCGCCGACCGGTGCGTACGGCGGCTGCGCGCGGCCGGGCTGTCGGGGCGCACCATCGTGCTGAAGGTGCGCCGCTACGACTTCTCCACCCTGACCCGGTCCGAGACCCTGCGGGGCCCCACGGACGACCCCGCGGTGGTGCGGGAGACCGCCGCCCGGCTGCTGGCCTCCGTGGACACCACGGGCGGCGTACGGCTGCTCGGCGTGGGCGTGTCCGGGCTCGCCGACTACACCCAGGAGGACCTGTTCGCCCAGGCGGCGAGCGCGGAGGCCGGGAACCCGGCCGAGGAGGCGGAGCAGGAGCCGGCCGCGGACCGGGCGGCCCCCGCCGAGCGGCGCTGGCTCGCGGGCCACGACGTACGGCACGCCGAGTACGGCCACGGCTGGGTCCAGGGCAGCGGCCTGGGCCGCGTCACCGTCCGCTTCGAGACCCCCGGCTCCCCGCCGGGCCGGGTCCGCACCTTCTTCGTCGACGACCCGGACCTGGAACCGGCGGATCCCCTCCCTCTGGTGCCTCTGGCGTGCCCCGCATCCGCCGGACCCGAGGACACGGAGCTGCCGGGGCCGGGGGACCGGGCGGGGGAGCGCGTGCCGTCGGAGAGCGCCGCCGAAGGGGGCTGACGCCGTTCGGGTGTCAGGCGGTCTCGTCCGGGCCCGAGCCGGAGCCCGCGAGATCGCCGGTGTCGCGGTCCGGGAGGGCGGAGGGGGACGCGGCGTCCAGGCCGTAGTGGTGGTAGAGCTGCAGTTCCTGCTCGGGGGAGAGATGACGGCCCACGCCGAAGTCGGGGGCCTCCTTGATCAGGGAGCGGTCGAAGGGGACCCGCAGAGTGCCCTCCACCAGCTCGCTCGGCCCCAGGGGCACGAAGGCGTCCCGGGAGAACAGGCCGGTGCGTATGGCCGCCCACTCCGGTACACCGGTCGCGTCGTCGAGGTAGACCTCGTCCACCGTGCCGATCTTGTGGCCATTGCGGTCGAACGCCTTGCGGCCGATCAGGTTGCGCGGATCGATCTCGGTCTGCACGGGCCCTCCAGATGGTCGCAAATCATTCGTAGGCACTACAAAAGAGCACAATCGGCAGGACGGCCACTCGAAGACCCCGCCAGCCGTCCCGCTGGTACGCTGGCAGAGGCCGCTGACCCCGTGCGGGAGAGCTCTCCGGAACCACCGGAGGCGCCGAAGGAGCAAATCCTCCCCGGAATCTCTCAGGCCCCCGTACCGCACGGACGAGGTCACTCTGGAAAGCAGGGCGGGTGTCGACGGTGTCCGCTCTCACCGACGGTGAAAACCGGGAGCCCCCTGGGCGGCCCGGTGAAACTCTCAGGTCGAGATGACAGAGGGGGAGGCCGTCGGGACACCCGTGCCGTGGTGTCCCTCGAAGGTCGTATCAGACCAGGAGGCCTCCGCAATGACCGCCCAGCGCATTCCGCTCTCCGAGCTCGAACAGGGCATCCCCTTCGAACAGCGCCACATCGGGGCCGACCAGGAGGCGCGGGCCAAGATGCTCGCGCAGGTCGGCTACGGCTCGCTCGACGAGCTCATGGCCGCCGCGGTACCCGATGCCATCAAGAGCACCGACGCACTCGACCTGCCGGGTGCCCGCACCGAGGCCGAGGTCCTGGCCGAGCTGCGCTCGCTGGCCGGCCGCAACCAGGTCCTCGACTCGATGATCGGACTCGGCTACTACGGCACCTTCACCCCGCCGGTCATCCTGCGCAACGTCATGGAGAACCCGGCCTGGTACACCGCCTACACCCCCTACCAGCCGGAGATCTCCCAGGGCCGCCTCGAGGCGCTGCTGAACTTCCAGACCATGGTCGCCGACCTCACCGGCCTGCCGACCTCCGGCGCCTCCCTGCTCGACGAGGGCACCGCCGCGGCCGAGGCCATGGCGCTGTCCCGGCGCATGGGCAAGAACAAGAAGGGCCTGTTCCTGGTCGACGCGGACGCGTTGCCGCAGACCATCGCCGTCCTCCGGACCCGCGCCGAACCCACCGGCGTCGAGGTCGTCGTCGCCGACCTGAGCGAGGGCATCCCGGCGGACATCGCCGCACGCGAGATCAACGGCGTGCTCCTGCAGTACCCGGGCGCCTCCGGTGCCGTACGCGACCTGAAGCCCGTCATCGACCAGGCGCACGAACTGGGCGCCCTGGTCACCGTCGCCGCCGACCTGCTCGCCCTGACGCTGCTGAAGTCGCCGGGCGAGCTGGGCGCGGACATCGCGGTCGGCACCACCCAGCGCTTCGGTGTGCCGATGGGCTTCGGCGGCCCGCACGCCGGCTACATGGCGGTGCGCGAGAAGTTCGCCCGCAGCCTGCCCGGCCGCCTGGTCGGCGTCTCCGTCGACGCCGACGGCAACCAGGCCTACCGCCTCGCCCTGCAGACCCGTGAGCAGCACATCCGCCGCGAGAAGGCCACCAGCAACATCTGCACCGCCCAGGTGCTGCTCGCCGTCATGGCCGGCATGTACGCCGTCTACCACGGCCCCGAGGGCCTGAGGAACATCGCCCGGCGCACCCACCGCTACGCCACGATCCTGGCCGAGGGACTCAAGGCCGGCGGTGTCGAACTCGTCCACGACGCCTACTTCGACACCCTGACCGTCAGGGCCGAGGGGCGGGCCGCCGAGATCGTCGCCGCCGCGCGCGAGGGCGGCGTCAACCTGCGCCTCGTCGACGCCGACCACGTCTCCCTCGCCTGCGACGAGACCACCCGGCGGAAGCACCTGCACACCGTGTGGGCCGCCTTCGGCGTCGAGGGCGACATCGAGGCGCTGGACGCCGAGGCCGAGGACGCCCTGCCCGAGGCCCTGCTGCGCACCGACACCTACCTCACCCACCCCGTCTTCCACCGGTACCGCTCCGAGACCGCGATGCTGCGCTATCTGCGCCGGCTCGCCGACCGCGACTACGCGCTCGACCGCGGCATGATCCCGTTGGGCTCCTGCACCATGAAGCTCAACGCGACCACGGAGATGGAGCCGATCACCTGGCCGGAGTTCGGCGGACTGCACCCCTTCGCGCCCGTGGAGCAGGCGCAGGGCTACCTCACGCTCATCCGGGAGCTGGAGGAACGTCTCGCCGAGGTCACCGGCTACGACAAGGTCTCCCTCCAGCCGAACGCCGGCTCCCAGGGCGAGCTGGCCGGCCTGCTCGCCGTGCGCGCCTACCACCGTGCCAACGGCGACGACCAGCGCACGGTCTGCCTCATCCCGTCCTCCGCGCACGGCACCAACGCCGCCAGCGCCGCGATGGCCGGCATGAAGGTCGTCGTCGTCAGGACCGCCGAGAACGGCGAGATCGACGTCGAGGACCTGCGGGCGAAGATCGAGCAGTACCGCGACCAGCTCGCGGTGCTGATGATCACCTACCCGTCCACGCACGGCGTGTTCGAGGAACACGTCGCCGACATCTGCGCGCAGGTCCACGAGGCCGGCGGTCAGGTGTACGTCGACGGCGCCAACCTCAACGCCCTGGTCGGCCTCGCCAAGCCGGGCCACTTCGGCGGCGACGTCTCCCACCTGAACCTGCACAAGACGTTCTGCATCCCGCACGGCGGCGGCGGGCCGGGCGTCGGCCCGGTGGCCGTGCGCGCCCACCTGGCGCCGTACCTGCCCAACCACCCGCTGCAGCCCGAGGCCGGTCCCGGGACCGGGGTCGGCCCGGTCTCGGCCGCACCGTGGGGCTCGGCGGGCATCCTGCCCATCTCCTGGGCCTACCTGCGCCTGATGGGCGGCGAGGGACTCAAGCGGGCCACCCAGATGGCCGTGCTGTCCGCCAACTACATCGCCAAGCGTCTCGAGCCGCACTACCCGGTGCTCTACACCGGCCCCGGCGGCCTGGTCGCACACGAGTGCATCATCGACCTGCGGCCGCTGACCAAGGCGACCGGTGTGACCGTGGACGACGTCGCCAAGCGGCTGATCGACTACGGCTTCCACGCGCCGACGATGTCCTTCCCGGTGGCCGGCACGCTCATGATCGAGCCTACCGAGTCCGAGGACCTGGCCGAGCTGGACCGGTTCTGCGAGGCGATGATCGCGATTCGCGCCGAGATCGAGAAGGTCGCCTCCGGTGCGTGGCCCGCGGACGACAACCCGCTGCGGAACGCCCCGCACACCGCCTCCGCGATCAGCGGCCCGTGGGAGCACCCCTACAGCCGTGAGGAGGCCGTCTTCCCGGCCGGTGTCCCGGCCGCCGACAAGTACTGGCCGCCGGTGCGCCGTATCGACCAGGCCTACGGCGACCGGAACCTGGTCTGCTCCTGCCCGCCGCTGGAGGCGTACGAGAGCTGAGCGGACCGAGCGACTGAGCGGACCGAGCGGCGCACGTGATGTGCGTAGGGGCCTGTTCCCGGCCTTTCCGGACCGGGAACAGGCCCCGCGCCCTGCGACGGGGGCGGGTCAGGCCGGATAGGCGTGCGTCTGGGCCGCCTTGACGGCCGCCCAGACCACCGCCCCGGGGTGCAGGCCGAGTTCGGCGGCGGCGACCGCGGTCAGATCGGCGGTGAGGCGGAGCGGGCCGGTGAGGTCCACGCGGATCTGGTCGCCGTGGGCCTCCAGACCGGCGACCTCGCAGCGCCACAGATTGCGTGCGCTGGAGCCGGCGGGGCGATCCCGGTGGAGGGTGACCGCACTCGGCGGGAAGGCCACGAACACGGGCCCGGACAGGTCCTCGGTGGTGGTGAGGGCGGGGCCGTCCGCCAGCCGGACGGTGTGCCCGGCGGCTTGGCCGCGGTAGAGGTTCAGGCCGACCAGCCGGGCGATGTAGTCCGTGCGCGGGCGGCGGGCGATGCCGGACGGGGTGCCCTCCTGGACGACCCGGCCGTGCTCGACGACGACCAGCCGGTCGGCCAGCACCATCGCGTCCAGCGGGTCGTGGGTGACCAGGACGGCCACGGCCTCGAACTCGGCGAGGTGCCGCCTCAGCTGCGCGCGGACCTCCAGGCGGGTGCGGGCGTCGAGCGCGGCGAGCGGCTCGTCGAGGAGCAGCAGCCGGGGCCGGACGGCCAGGGCGCGGGCGAGGGCCACACGCTGGGCCTGGCCGCCGGACAGACGGCGGGGCTTGACACCGGCGTGGCCGCTCAGGCCCATGCGGGCCAGCCACTCGGCGGCCTGTGCGCGGGCCTCGGTCCTGCTCGCACCCCGGCAGCGCGGTCCGAACGCCACGTTGTCCAGGGCGGACAGATGCGGGAAGAGCAGGTAGTCCTGGAAGACGACCCCGACCGGCCGTGCCTCGGGCGGTGTACGGTCCAGGGCGGCACCGTCCAGGCGCAGATGTCCGCCGGTGAGCGGGACCAGGCCGGCGAGCGCGCGCAGGGCCGTGGTCTTGCCGGCGCCGTTCGGGCCGAGCAGCGCGACGACCTCCCCGGGAGCGACGGTCAGGGACACGTCGAGGCGGAAGGTGCCGCGGTCGACGACGAGCCGGGCGTCCAGACCCCGGCCGGGCAGGTCCTGTGCGCGGGCGCCGGCCGGCGTCTCGTCGAGGTCGGTCATGAGGCGGTCGTCCTGGATCGTCCTGGATACGGGGCGGAGTGGGACCGGGGCGGAGCCGTGGTCATGTGGAGGGTGTCATCCAACGGTCCCGCAGAGCGGCCAGCACCGCGATCGACACCGTCAGCAGCACCAGGCTCAGGACGATCGCGGCGTCCGGGTCGTTCTGCAGGGCCAGGTAGACCGCCAGCGGCATGGTCTGCGTACGGCCGGGGAAGTTGCCCGCGAACGTGATCGTCGCACCGAACTCGCCGAGCGCCCGCGCCCAGGCGAGCACGGCACCGGCGGCGATGCCGGGTGCGATCAGCGGCAGGGTGACCCGGCGGAACGCGGTGAAACGGGAGGCACCCAGCGTGGCGGCCGCCTCCTCGTAGCGCGGGTCGGCGGCCCGCAGCGTGCCCTCGACGGAGATGACGAGGAACGGCATGGCCACGAACGCCTCCGCGACCACCACCGCGGCGGTGGTGAACGGCAGTGTGATCCCGAACCAGGCGTCCAGCCACTGTCCGATCACACCGCCCCGGCCCAGCGCCAGCAGCAGGGCCACACCGCCCACCACCGGAGGCAGCACGAGCGGCAGGGTCACCAGGGCCCGGACGAGCCGGCGCCCGGGGAAGTCCGTACGGGCCAGCAGCCAGGCCAGCGGGACGCCGAGCACCAGGCTCACGGCGGTGGCCGCGGTGGCGCTGACCAGGGACAGCCGGAGGGCCTGCCACACCTCGGCGCCGGTGAGCTGCTCCGGCAGGGTGCGCCAGGGGGCCCGGATCAGCAGGGCGAGCAGCGGCAGCAGCAGGAAGGCCAGGCCCACCAGGGCCGGGAGCATCAGCGGCAGGGGTACGCCTCGGCGAAGGCGCCCGCGCCGTGATCCGTTCTCCGGGGGCACGGCACGGGGCCGGTCCAGTTCGGTCATGGTGTCAGGAAACCCGACCGGGCCGGCGTCCTCGGGCCCTCGGGGGACCGTCCGACGTCCTGCTCGCAGGAGACGGCGGTGGGCTTCGGGCCGCTCACGGCGAGCGCCCTCTGCGCGGCGCCCACGCCGGCCGCCCGCGGCGTCCTGGCACGGCGTGCGGAACGGGTCGTCATGCTCGTGATGATACTGCCGCATCTGCCAGGTGTAAGGGCCTGGTCGTGCCGCATAAGTCAGGCAAGGCGCCTTATGGTGCTGGCATGTGCGAGGGACTGGAACAGCCGGTCAGGTCCGGTCGATGTGGACGTTCGTCGCCTTCACACGGGCAGTGGCCTCCATGCCGACCTCCAGGCCCAGTTCCTCCACGGCCTCCCGGGTCAGCAGCGAGACCAGGCGGTGCGGACCGGCCTGGATCTCGACCTGGGCCGCGACGTCGCCGAGCTTGATGGCGGTCACGATTCCGGGGAAGGCGTTGCGGGCCGAGGTGTACGAGGAGGTCTCCTCGTCGCCGTCCCCGGTCCTGGCGAGTTCGACACAGAGGGCGGCGAGGTCCCGCCCGTCGATGAGCCGTCGTCCGCTGTCGTCGCGATGAGTGGCCACCCGGCCGGCGTCCGCCCAGCGGCGCGCGGTGTCCGGGCTGACGCCGAGCAGCCGGGCCGCCTGTCCGATCGTGTAGGACTGCATGCCGGTCACGATAGGGCCGTGCAGGGCGCACGGTGATCCGGGGCGGCCGTCGGTGGGGGTGGGCGGCTCGGCAGATGCGCAGGGGAGGGGCGCCGGCACGGTCCGGCCCGGCCCTGCGCGGCGCCGTGCGGGCGGACCGGAGGGACACCTGGCCCCGGCCGGACCCGATGGACCCGACGGCACCACCTGTCCTCTCAGGACGCCGAGGAGGCACCGGCCGTGCGGTCGGCCGGTACCTCACCGAGGGCGGCGCGGTGCCGGCCGGTTCGCCCACCGTCTGCCGTACGGGATCCTCCGGCGGTTCGCCGGAACCGCCCGGGATCCTCAGGCGGCGGTCGTCACCCGCTTGGTGTCCAGCGGGCGGTGCGGGGCGATGATCCGCCCGTCGGGCAGGAGCTCACCGGTGTCCTCGAAGAGCAGCACACCGTTGCACAGCAGGCTCCACCCCTGCTCCGGGTGGTGCGCCACGAGACGGGCGGACTCCCGGTCGGCGGAGTCGGCTGAGGGGCACGGTGGCTGGTGTCGGCACATGGGTGGGCTCTTTCGCTGCGTCGTGTGGTCCGTGTCGGCTGACATGGGTGTCCTGCGGGTGGTGGTGTGCGACATGGCCGCTTCCCCCGTTCGGCTGATTGGGTCGGAAACCAGTGTTCTCCCGCGGACTTGGATCCGCAGGGATTTTGCGACACCGCTTCTCACGGGGTGAAGACGCGTCACACGGACGAGCGGTTCATCCCGGGGGCACCGTCACTTCGGGTGGTTCGCCCTGGCCGGATGGGGCTAGCCCGATGGTGCCCCCGGGGGGAACGACGTGCCTTGGGGAACGACGGCGTACCCCGCCTCCGGGACGTCCGAAGGCGGGGTACGCGCGTGAGTGAAGGGCGGGATGTGCGTGGGTGAAGGGCGGGGCGTCAGGCGGGAGAGCGCATGAGCCGGCCGCTTTTCGCCCGGTGTGTGAGGAGCGGCAGCAGGTCGGCGACCCGGTGCGGCCGGTGGGAGGCTATCCCGGGCGGGGCCGGCGCGAGCGGTACGAGCACATCGGCGGGGGCGGGGTGCCCGGTGGCCCCGTCGTCGGAGGTGTCGCCGCGCAGCCACAGGGTGAGCATGTACAGGCTGGGCATGGACAGCAGACGCGGCTGGTACGCCTGGGGCGCGGTCTCCGCCTGACGCAGCGCACGCTCGGTGGAGGCGACATAGGGGCCCTCGAAGAAGTGCGAGAAGGCCCAGCCGTCGGGGGTCAGCACGGTCTCCGCCGCGGCTACCGCGTGGTCGCCGCAGCGGATCAGAAAGCGCCACCCGGCCAGCCTGGTCGCAGAGACCCCTTCGGGGGTGAGCCGGTCCAGGACGTGCACGGGCAGCGGAAGCTCGGGAGTGGCGGGCTGCTGGGCGGCGCGGAGGGCCGGAGTGCGCGCCTCACGGACCGCGGTGGGGGAACCGAGCGCCGTGAGGACGGAGCGCAGGGCGGGTGCGGGAGCCGGGGGGAAATGCAGCGGCATGGTGGGTCGCCTCTCATTCGACAGGCAGGGCGGCGCGAGGCCGGGCAGGGATGACAGCGCTGTCAGCTCTCGGGCAGGAGGAGGCCGAGCCGGATGCAGGGAAGAGCGAGGGGGTACGGAAGGCACGGCCTGCCGCACATGCTCCTGACGATGTTCAGGGCCGCGGGCATCGACCTTCTGCCGTACCGGAGAGTTTATACGACAAAAAATCGAGGGGTGTTTCGCCTAGCTGTTTCCGGCGTGAACTGCAAGAGACTATTCAGTCGGAGATTTGCGGGAATCGTCCCGACTTCGAGCGGGCCGCACCGCGATGACCTCGGCTTGTGCCCGTACGGCGGTCGGCCCGATGTCGTCGGAGTTTTTCACCAGTGGTCCGGGGTACCCGAATCCGTCGATGCCTCATGCCGAGTGAATGTGCCTCCGCTCATATGAGTCCAGAGTAGCCGGTGCGGTATGCCGACGGGACGTTATCGATCGCTTCGACGGGGCATCATCCCACCGGACCGGGACCCCGGCGGCCGATCTTCGGCCCGCCCTGCGAGGAGGGATGCTGCGATGGGGGAGAAGGTCGTGGCCGGCCAGTTCGACCTGTCCGATCGCAACCGCTACCGCGACAAGCTCCGGCGGTGTCTGAAGGGGCTGGAGCGGCTGCTGGACGAGAGGCGCTTCGACCGGCCCAAGAACCTCATGGGGCTGGAGATCGAATTGAACCTGGTCGGCGCCGACGGCATGCCGAAAATGCTGAATGCACAGGTTCTCGAGAGGATCGCCAGCCGTGACTTCCAAACGGAACTCGCCATGTTCAATCTGGAAGTCAACATCGCTCCCCATCGCTTGAGCGGCCGGGTATTCGACCGGCTCGCCGAGGAGCTCAGGACGGCGTTGGCATATGCGGACCGAAAAGCCGGGGAGGTGGACGCCTCCATAGCGATGATCGGAATTCTGCCCACCCTCGGCAGGGACGACCTGGTCTCCTCCAACCTCTCCGCCGTCGACCGCTACACACTGCTGAACGACCAGATCGTGGCGGCCCGCGGCGAGGACTTCACCCTCGACATCGACGGTGTGGAGCACCTGACCTGCACCTCGAAGTCCATCGCGCCCGAGGCCGCCTGCACCTCTGTGCAGCTGCATCTGCAGGTCACCCCGGACCGCTTCGCGGATGCGTGGAACGCCGCGCAGGTGGCCTGCGCCGCGCAGATCGCCGTGGGCGCCAACTCGCCCTTCCTGTTCGGACGGGAGCTGTGGCGGGAGTCGCGGCCCCCGCTGTTCCAGCAGTCCACCGACACCCGTCCGCCCGAACTCCAGGCCCAGGGCGTACGGCCGCGCACCTGGTTCGGCGAGCGGTGGATCTCCTCGGCGTACGACCTCTTCGAGGAGAACCTGCGCTACTTCCCGGCCCTGCTGCCGATCTGCGACGACGAGGACCCCCTCGACGTGCTCGACGCCGGCGGCGTGCCGAAACTCGCCGAACTCGTCCTGCACAACGGCACCATCTACCGCTGGAACCGCCCGGTCTACGACATCGCGGACGGGGTGCCGCATCTGCGGGTGGAGAACCGTGTCCTGCCCGCAGGGCCCACCGTCGCCGATGTGATCGCCAACGCGGCCTTCTACTACGGCCTCGTCCGCGCGCTCGCCGAGGAGTCCCGGCCGGTGTGGACCCGGCTGCCCTTCGAGGCGGCGGCGGCCAACTTCGACGCCGCGTGCCGGTACGGCATCGGCGCCCGGTTCACCTGGCCCCGGCGCGGGCGCTACTCCGGCACGACGGAGGTCGACGCCGTCCGTCTCGTCCGCGACGAACTGCTGCCGCTCGCCGAGTCCGGCCTGAACGCCTGGGGCGTGGAGCGGGCCGACCGGGACCTGTACCTCGGAGTGATCGAGGAGCGGTGCCGGCTGAGGACCAACGGCGCGGAGTGGCAGGTCGCCACCTTCCACCAGGCACGGGAGCAGGGGCTGGGCAGGGAGGCCGCCCTGGCCGCCACCACCCGGCGCTACCGCGAGCTGACGAACCTCGGCGAACCGGTGCACACCTGGCCGGTCGGCCTGCCGGAACCGGTGCCGCTGGGCTGAGCCGCGTCGTTTGCGCCAGGGCGTGTCGCAGGGGGCCGCTGATGCCGGGGAGAGGCGCATCGGGCAAGCTGTGACGTCGCAGCAACGGTGGACGGGAGGCGCGGGTGCAGACGGAGGCGGGACCGGGGACCGATTCCTTTCCGGGGGACTTTCCGGGGAAGCAGCCGTCGCGGCGGATCCTCCGCGACGAGATGCTGCTCGTCCTGGCGCTCTCGCTCGGTGCGAGCGGTGTGTCCGCCCTGATCAGTTTCATCGGGTCGGTCACCAAACCCGGTGGTCTCAAGGACCAGGCCGCCACGCTCAACGCCTCCGCCGCCCCGGGCCGCCCCTGGCTCGATCTCGCCTGGCAGCTGTTCGGGATCGCCACGGCCCTGGTTCCCGTCGCCCTCGTCGCCCACTTCCTGCTGCGCGAGGGACAGAACTTGCGCACCCTCGGCTTCGACCGCACCCGTCCCTGGCCGGACCTCGGGCGCGGGGCCGTGATCGCCGCGGTCATCGGCAGCACCGGCATCGCCTTCTACCTGGCCGTCCGCGGCCTCGGCTTCAACCTCACCGTGGTGCCCGAGGCCCTGCCCGCCGTGTGGTGGAAGTACCCGGTGCTGATCCTGGCCGCGCTGCAGAACGCGATCCTCGAAGAGGTCATCGTCGTCGGCTATCTGCTGCGCCGGCTCGACCAGCTGGGCCGGCGGCCGGGAACCGCGCTGATGGCCAGTTCCGTGCTGCGCGGCTCGTACCACCTCTACCAGGGCATCGGCGGCTTCGTCGGCAACCTGGTGATGGGGGTGGTCTTCGTCTGGCTGTACCGGCGGTGGGGCCGGGTCGGCCCGCTGGTCGTGGCCCACTCCCTGCTCGACATCGGCGCGTTCGTGGGCTACGGCCTGCTGGCCGGGAAGGTGGGCTGGCTGCCGACGGCGTGAGCGAAGACGCGGTCCGGGAGGGAGACGCGGTCCGGGAGGGAGACGCGGTCCGGGAGGGGTACGGGACCGACCGTTGTGACGGGCATCCCTTGGAGTGCCGCCCCGGTCCCACCGGCACCTTCGCGACGGCCGGGAAACGGGGAAGGCGCCTTCCCCGTTTCCCGCACCAAGGGCCGCTCCATGCACGGGTGAAGGCGGCCGCGTCGGCCGGGCGCGAGCCTGTCACGCCGTCAAGGTGCTTCCTTATGACTGCTTGTTGGACGAAATGTGCCGGCGTGACGCCGTTCCCGAGTAGCATCGGCCGGCAACAGGGACCTCGGGAGCAGGAACAGGGACCTCAGGAGCGAGGGGGTGCAGGGGAGCGATGAAAGAGACCGATGTCCTGGCGCTCCCGCTCACGCAGCCGCTCAGGGACGCAGGTGTCGACTTCGTCGTCCACGAGCACCCTGTGATCCGGACGGCCGAGGACATCCGCTCCAGGACCGACTTCTCGGTCGAACGCTCGGTGAAGGTCATGGCCTTCACCGCGGAGGCCGGCCGTGTGGTGCTCGCCGCCGTTCCCGGGCCCGCCCGGCTTCAGTACGGCCGTCTGGCCGCCACCGTCGGTGTCCGGCGCAGCTCGCTCAAGCCCGCCGGCGCCGATGTGCTCGAGGCCCTGGGCATGGAGCCGGGGGGAGTCAGCCCCCTCTGCACGAAGCCGGACGTCACGGTCGTTCTCGACTCGGCCATCCCGGACATGGGCCGTGTCTTCTGCGGCAGTGGCCGAGCGGACTGCACGCTCGAACTCGAGGCGGCGGACATCCTGCGCATGGCGCACAACCCCGTTGTCGCCGGGATCGCCGCACCGCGTGACGCGTGAGAACACGCTCGGCACCGCCTCCAGGGCCGCCTGCGGGACTCGGACAGTCTCCGTGGCCGGCCGCCGGGGCGGCGGCCGGCGCCCGTGGCATCGGTGATACCCGCTGACGCCCCACCAGGTCGCGCTCGAGCAGTGCGCCGCCTCGCCGGTGACGGCGCCGGCCCGGCCGTACGCACGGCGCACCGTGCGTACGGCGACCGGATCACCGCCGCACGGCGCGCCCCGCCCGGCTCCTACTCGGTCCGCTCCTGGGCGAGCAGGTCGCCCTCGATGACGGTGACCGCGTGGCCGGTGAGCAGGGTGCGGTCGCCGCGCAGCCCGGTGCGGACGAGACCGGAGCGCGGGGAGGCCTGCAGGCCGGTGAGGTCGGAACGGCCCAGGCGCTCGGACCAGAAGGGGGCCAGGGCGGTGTGGGCGCTGCCGGTGACCGGGTCCTCGTCGATGCCGACGTTCGGGAAGAAGCCCCGGGAGACGAAGTCGTATCCGCGGGTGGGGTCCTCGGCGCGGGCGGTGGCGATGACACCGCGCGTGGAGTAGGCGGCGAGGGCCCTGAGGTCGGGGGCGAGGCCGCGGACCGTCTTCTCGTCGGCGAACTCCAGCAACAGGTCGCCGACGTCCGGACCGGTGTCACAGGCGGTGCGCGGCACGGCCCCGAGAGCCTCGGCGACTCCGTCGGGGACCTCCACCGCGGTGAGCGGAGCGGTCGGGAACTCCAGGGTGATCGCGCCGTCCTCGGCGGGAGTCGCGGTGAGCACGCCGCTGCGGGTGGCGAAGCGCACCGGTCCCTCGTGGGCGCCCGTCGTCCACAGGACATGGGCGGTGGCGAGCGTGGCGTGGCCGCACATCGCGACCTCGGTGGTGGGAGTGAACCAGCGCAGCGCCCAGTCGGCCTCGCCGCCCTCGGGCAGCCGGTGCGCGAACGCCGTCTCGGCGTGGTTGACCTCCAGCGCCACTTTCTGGAGCCAGTCGTCCTCGGGGAAGGCGTCCAGGAGCAGGACTCCCGCCGGGTTGCCGGTGAAGGGACGGTCGGTGAAAGCGTCGACGATTCGAATCCGCATGCCCCGACGGTACGGCTCCGGCACGCGGTGGGCCGAGGGTTCGGAGGCGGTGGCCATGGCGCAGTGCGGAAACCCGGGCCCGGCCCGCCCGGTCCGTCCGGCCTGCCCGGCCCGTCCGGCCCCGGCCCGCCCGGCCCGCCTCGCCCTCCGGCCACCCAAGGGCGAGGGGCTGGTCGTCGGCGGGGAGCGAGGGTGGCGGGAAGCAGCGGACCTGTGCGACGAGGACCCGCGGCCGTGTGCCGTCCCCGGCGGCCGGACGCGGCGGCGTCCTGCGGCAGCGGTCCGCACGGTGCCCTCGGGGCCGCGTGGCAGCGGCGGGCCCCTTGTGCGGGTGTGTCCCGGTCTCCTCCGCAAGGAGCTGATCTCCTCCGCAAGGAGGAGATTCCGGCGGTCGGCATCCGCTTCCCGTGGGACGCGGAAATGATTCCCGCCGGGGATGACCGGAGCCGGGAGAGGCTGATGGGCTGGGAGATGTGCAATTTCGTGTTCCCCGGCGGCCCTTTCCCGAGGAGGACGCCTCCCGCCCGGACGGCGGTGCCCGGCTCAGCGCCGAGCTGGCGGCGGTGGTGGCCTGCGCCCGCAGAAGGGCGGTCCGGGACGGGGACCGGCAGATCGACACCGCCCATCTGCTGCACACCCTCCTGGAGTCGGACCCCGAGGTACGCGCGGTCCTCGGCGGCGCGCCGCGGATCGCCCGGCTGCTCGGCTATCTCGTGCAGCGCAGCATCGGCTACGGCCTGCGCTGGCAGAGCACCGTGGAGGACTCCGGCGCCCTGCCCAAGGTGACGGGAACCGTCGGCGACCTCTCGCCGGTGGCGTCGGCCGCACTGGAGCACGCCTGCGAACGCGCCGCCCGGCGCGGCGAGGACCGGGCGCGCGGCGTCGATCTGCTCGCCGCGCTCGTCGCGACCCCGCAGGCCCGCGCCGTCGAGGTGCTCGGACGCGCCGGAGTCGACGCCCGGGAGCTCGCCGGCCGGCTCGACAACGATTCCCAAGGCCGCCTCGAGGGCCACGCCGTCGGAAGCGGCGGAGACGGCTGCTGAGCCGGGACGGGCGGGCCGGGCCGCCCGTGCCCTCGTCCACCCTGTGGGACAGGTGTCAACGGGGATGACGCTCATGTCATCGCCTGTCATCATGTGCCGGTGTGTACGTCTGAAATCAGCCAGGACCATTCCGGCAGAGGCGTCGGGCTCGGTCTCGCGCTCGTGTCCGCGGTCGCCTTCGGGGGGTCCGGTGTCGCGGCCAAGCCACTGATCGAGGCGGGCCTCGATCCGCTGCACGTGGTGTGGCTGCGCGCCGGTGGCGCCGCCCTCGTCATGCTGCCGCTCGCCGTGCGGCACCGCGCGCTGCTGCGCAGCCGCCCCGCCCTGCTCGCCGGATTTGGCCTGCTCGCCGTGGCGGGCGTCCAGGCCTGCTACTTCGCGGCCCTGTCGCGCATACCCGTCGGGGTCGCCCTGCTCATCGAGTACCTGGGACCCGCCCTGGTCCTCGGCTGGGTCCGGTTCGTGCAGCGGCGGCCGGTCAGCCGGGCCGCGGCGCTCGGGGTGGTCCTCGCGGTCGGCGGACTCGCCTGTGTCGTCGAGGTCTGGTCCGGCCTGCGCTTCGACGCGCTCGGACTGGTGCTGGCGCTCGGCGCGGCCTGCTGCCAGACCGGCTACTTCGTGCTGTCCGACCAGGGCGGCGACGCGGGAGAGGCGGCCCCGGACCCGCTCGGCGTCATCGCCTACGGCCTGCTCATCGGCGTCGGCGTCCTGACCGTCGTGGCACGTCCCTGGACCATGGACTGGTCGGTGCTCGCGCACAGCGTGCCCATGAACGGCACCGCGGTCCCGGCCGTCGTCCTGCTGCTGTGGGTCGTCCTGGTCGCCACGGTGCTCGCCTACGTCACCGGAGTGATCTCCGTGCGGCGGCTCTCGCCCCAGGTCGCCGGGGTGGTGGCCTGCCTGGAGGCGGTCGTCGCGGCCGTGCTGGCCTGGGTGCTGCTCGGGGAGCGCCTCTCGGCACCGCAGATCGCCGGCGGTGCGGTCGTGCTGCTGGGCGCGTTCATCGCGCAGTCGTCGACGCCCGCCAAGGGCTCGTCGGAGCCGGTGGCGCGCGGCGGCCCGGAAAGGGAGCTGTCGGCCCGGGGAACGGTGGCCTGAGTGCGGACTCCTGCCGCTCTGCCGGTCGGGCGCGGCCTGTTCTACCTGATCGTCGCCGGCGCCGCCTGGGGCACCGCGGGCGCGGCCGCCTCCCTGGTCTACCGGACCAGCGACATGGGGCCCGTCGCCCTGTCCTTCTGGCGCTGCGCGATCGGGAGCGTCCTGCTGCTCGCCGTACGTCTGCTGCGCCCGCGTACGAGGCCGGCCGCGTCCGCACCGCGCGGCTCCGGGCTGCGGCGGGCCACCGCTGTCGGCGCCGGCCTCGCCGTGTTCCAGACGGCCTACTTCGCGGCCGTGGAGGTCACCGGGCTGGCCGTGGCGACCGTCGTCACCCTCGGCGCCGGACCCGTTCTCATCGCGCTCGGCGCCCGGCTCACGATGGGCGAACGGCTCGGCCGGACCGGCCTGACCGCCGTCGCCGGGGCGCTTGCCGGGCTGGGCGTGCTGGTGCTCGGCAACGGGGGTGCCACCGTACGGCCCTGGGGGGTGCTGCTCGCCCTCATGTCGGCGGCCGGCTACTGTGCGATGACCCTCCTCACCCGCTGGTGGGGCCGCGACGGCGGGACGGACCAGTCCGGCACGACCATCGGGGCGTTCGCGGTCACCAGCCTGTGCCTGCTGCCGTTCGCCCTGCTGGAAGGGCTGGTGCCGCACACCGGGGACCCGGTACGGCTGCTGTGGCTGCTGGCGTACATCGCCTCGGTGCCGACCGCTTTGGCCTACGCCCTCTACTTCGCGGGCGCCGCCGTCGTACGGTCGGCCACCGTCTCCGTGATCATGCTGCTGGAGCCGGTCGGCGCGGCGGTGCTGGCCATCGCCCTGCTCGGTGAACGGCTGACGGCGGCCACTCTCGTCGGCACCGCGCTGATGCTCGGCTCGGTCGCCGGTCTCGCCCTGGCGGAGGCACGGGAAGCCCGGGCGCCGGCGGAGGAGCCGGCCCTCGCGTGAGGCCGGACGGGCCCGTCGCGGGCCCGCCCCGACGGGTGGGCGGGCGTCACAGGGCCGCGAGGTAGTCGGGGAGGCCGATGCCGGGGGAGAGCGCGGCGTCGGCGAGCGGGGTGCCGTACTGCCTGCGGACCGGGATCACACCGGCCCAGTGGGGCAGGGAGAGGTCCTCGGGCTCGTCGTTCACGCCGCCGGTGCGCACCTTGGCGGAGACCTCGTCCAGGTCGAGGCGGAGCACGGCGGTCGCCGCCAGTTCCTTGGCGTTGGCGGGACGGGAGTCGGCCGACCGGCCCGGCACCACCTGGTCGACCAGCGCGTCCAGCGCCGCCCGCTTCTCCTCCGGATCGGTGACCCGGCGGGCAACGCCGTGCACCACGACGGAGCGGTAGTTGACCGAGTGGTGGAAGGCGGAGCGGGCCAGCACCAGACCGTCGACGTGGGTGACCGTCAGGCAGACCGGCAGCCCCGGATCGGCCTGCCCGGCCATGCGCAGCGGGCGCGAGCCCGTCGAGCCGTGCACGTAGAGCCGCTCGCCGACCCGGCCGTACAGCGTCGGCAGCACCACGGGAGCGCCGTCGCGGATGTAGCCGAGGTGGCAGACGCAGCCCTCGTCGAGTATCGCGTGCACCAGTTCCCTGTCGTACGACGCCCGGTGCGCGGAACGGGTGGGGACGGTGCGCTCGGTCGGGGTGTAGGAGCCGGCCGGTGACGCCGGCGGAGTGGTCTCCCGCATTGCGGTCTCCATTGCACTAGTGCATAATTTTGTTTGTGCTAGGAGGATATCGGATCGAGGGCCGGCGCGCGGCGGAGATCGCGGCGAGCATCGAGCGCGCGGTGGGCTCCGGCGCGCTCGAGCCCGGGCAGCCGCTGCCGCCGCTGAGGGAGCTGGCGGTCGAACTCGGGGTCAATCCCAATACCGTCGCGGCCGCGTACCGCGTGCTGCGCGAGCGCGGGGTCATCGAGACCGCCGGACGCCGGGGCAGCCGGGTGCGGCCCGCGCCGGCCACGACCGGACGGGACCTCATCCGCGTGGACGTGCCCGAGGGCGTGCGCGACATGTCGGACGGCAACCCGGACCCGGCGCTGCTGCCGCCGCTGACGCCGGCGTTCACGGCGGCCGCGGCGCAGGGCGACCGGGAGCCGGTGCGGTACGGGGACGCGGACGTGGAACCGGAGCTGGCCCGCATGGCCCGCGCGCAGCTGGACGCCGACGGGGTGCCGGACGGGCCGCTCGTCGTCGTCTCCGGAGCGCTCGACGGCGTGGAACGCGTCCTCGCCGCCCACCTCAGGCCCGGCGACACGGTCGCCGTCGAGGACCCCGGGTGGGGGAGCGTCCTGGACCTCGTCCCCGCCCTCGGGCTGCGCACGGCAGGGGTCGGGGTCGACGACGAGGGGCCGCTCCCCGACGACGTCCGCCGCGCCCTGCGGGGCGGCGCGCGGGCGCTCGTCGTCACGGACCGTGCGCAGAACCCGACCGGTGCCGCGGTGAGCGCCACGCGCGCGCGTGCCCTGCGGGCCGTCCTGCGGGAGCACCCGGGGACGCTGCTGATCGAGGACGACCACGGGCACGGCATCGTCGACCTGCCCCTGCACCCGCTCGCCGGGGCCACCCGGCACTGGGCCCTCGTGCGCTCGGCCGCCAAGGCGTACGGTCCCGATCTGCGGCTCGCCGTGCTCACCGGGGACGAGGTCACGGTCGACCGCGTCCGCGGCCGGCAGCGCCTCGGACCCGGCTGGGTGAGCCGCCTGCTCCAGCGGGCCGTGGTACGGCTGTGGACGGACGGCACCCCGGACACGCGCGCGGTGGCGGCGGCCTACGGCCGGCGGCGCGCGCTGTTGATCGACGCGCTGGCCGAGCGCGGGATCGCCGCGCACGGCCGCAGCGGGATGAACGTGTGGGTGCCCGTGCCGGACGAGACCGGCGTCGTCGCGCGTCTGCTGCACGCCGGCTGGGCCGTCGCCCCCGGCGCCCGTTTCCGGCTGAACGCTCCGCCCGGCATCCGGATCACGGTCTCGACCCTGCGGGAGAAGGAGGAGAGCGAGCACCTGGCGGACGCGGTGGCGGAGGCACTCCGCCCGGCACCGCCGCGGAGCTATGTGTAGCCCTGTTGCACGGCTCCGGGGCCGCGCCGGCGCCTGCGCGTTCTTCGGGGTGCCTATGTGCTCTTCGGGCGGGCCTGGGTCAGGGCCGCACCCACCAGGACGATCGCCGCGCCGACCGGGGTCGACCAGGTGAGCCGTTCACCGAGCACGGCGACGCCGGCGGCGGTGGCGACGACCGGGATGAAGTACGTGACCATCTGGGCGGTCGTCGGGCCGACCTCGGCGACCAGACCGTACTGGACGAGCATCGCCACGCCCGTGCCCAGGGCGCCCAGGGCGACGACTGCGAGCAGCGGCACGACGGGCAGTCCGTCCGGAGCGCTGGTGAACAGCGGGGTGACCACGGCGAGTTGCAGCGTGGCCAGCAGCAGCTGACCACCGGTCAGTGCCAGATGGGACTCGGAGGAGCCCGCCAGGGTGCGGCGGACGTAGATCCAGCCGACCGGATAGCTCAGCGAGGCCAGCAGGGCCATCGCGGTGCCGCCGGCGTCCACCCCGTGGAAGCCCTGCCAGGCGCCGAGCACGGTGAGCACCCCGAGGAAGCCGATCCCGAGCCCCGCGACCCGCAGCCGGGTCGGCCGGTCCTCGGAGAGGGCGACCAGGGACAGGACCATGCCCCACAGCGGCGAGGTCGCGTTGCAGATGCCCGCCAGGGTGGACGGGATCGTCAGCTCCGCGTACGCGAAGAGCGAGAACGGCAGCGCATTGAGGAAGAAGCCCGCGACCGCCAGATGTCCCCAGGTGCGTACGCCGCGCGGCAGCCGCTCCCGCCTCACCGCCATCGCCGCCGCGAGCACCGCCGTGCCGAACACCAGCCGTCCGAGCGTCACCTGGAAGGGCGCGAAGCCCTCCGTGCCCACCTTGATGAACAGAAAGCTGAAGCCCCAGATCAGCGAGAGGAAGGCGAAACGGATCCGCCAGTGCACGGGGCGGGTGCGGCGGGGCCGCCGGGCCGGGGCGGACGAGGCCTGCGGGGAGACGGACGTGGTGCTCATGACCGTACGATGCCTGGTCCGACCTCGTAGCACAATCGAGAATTCACGCGCGACATCTCGTAGCATCGCTTACATGTTGAACCTGGAGCGCCTGCGCACGCTCGACGCCCTCGCCCGGCACGGTTCGGTCAGCGGTGCCGCCGAGGGACTGCATGTGACGACGTCGGCCGTCTCCCAGCAGATGGCCAAGCTCGAACGGGAGGTGGGCCAGCAGCTGCTGGCCAGGAACGGCCGGGGCGTGCGGCTCACGGACGCCGGCCAGCTGCTGGCCGAGCACGCGGCGCGCATCCTGTCGCAGGTCGAGCTCGCCCAGGCCGACCTGGAGGCCCAGCGCGGACAGGTGGTCGGCGAGCTGCGGCTGGGCGCCTTTCCCACCGCCGCGCGCGGACTGTTCCCGGCGGCCCTGTCCCAGCTGCGCGAGCGGCACCCGGGGCTCCGGGTGCGCACCGTGGAAATGGAGCCGGCCGCCGCCGTGCGGGCCGTGCTGCGCGGCGATGTGGACCTGTCGGTCGTCCTCGACTGGTACAACAAACCGCTGCCCGTGCCGGAGGGACTCAACCGGGCCCCGATCCTCGACGACCCCGCCGATGTGGCGCTGCCCGTCGCCCACCCCCTCGCCGACCGCACCGAGGTCGACCTCGAGGACTTCGCGGACGACGACTGGGTGACCTGGGGCGAGTCCGAGTTCTGCGACGAGTGGCTGCTGGACACGCTCCGTTCCAAGGGGGTCGAACCGCGCATCGCCCATCGTGCCGAGGAACACGCCACCCAGCTGGCCCTGGTCGCCGCCGGCCTGGGGGTGTGTGTGGCCCCCCGGCTCGGGCGGGGCCCGCTGCCCGCGGGCGTGCGCACCCTCCCGGTACGGCAGGCCGTACGGCGGCACATCTACGCCATCTGGAGGGTCGAGGCCGACCGCCGTCCCTCGATCCGTGCGGCGGTCACCGCCCTGCGCACGGCGGGGAGCCAGTCGTCCTGAGCGCCCTCGCCCACGGCCCGTCCGCCGGGTCCGCCCGGACCCGGCGTGTCCCGCCCGCCTGCCGCGGGCCGCGAGGTCTCAAAGGCGTGCGGGGCGGGTCCGGGAGGGGTGCGGGGCGCCGCGTCTATGCGGAGCCCAGTTTGCGGAAGTCCCAGGAGACGACTTTCTCCGGAGTCAGACGGATCCAGGCGTGACGGCCGTCGTGCGTCATTTCCTCCAGGCCGAAGTACTTGCGGGCGAACAGGGTCTCCGGAATGTCGAGCTCGGCGCAGAGTTCCCCGATGCGGGGCACCTCGCCGACGAACTCCGCCCTGCCGGACAGCTCCGCGCCGCGCAGCTCGTCGTACTCCTCGCCGGTGTCGACGACGACGGCCACCCTCGGATCGCGCCGCAGGTCGGCCCAGCGCTTGCTGCGCACCACGGAGTACAACCACAGCGAGACGCCGTCCCAGACATACCACAGGGCGCTCACATGCGGAGCGCCGCCGGTGGTTATCGTGGCCACCCGGCAGGTGCGCTGCGTGGTCAGGAAATCGTCCAGCTCACCCGGTGTCATCATGATCTTCCGACCCCGGCGCTGAGTGGCGGTCATACAGCCCCTCTCCGTTCTCCCCCGTGGTGCCAGACAACCGGCTTCTGGCGCCACGTCAGAAAAAGATGGATATGTCCTTCTCTGTCTCATGGTGCGCGGTTGCACGGATCGTGACCGGCGGCCCCGGCGGCCGGGTGATCCCCGTGCGGTCGCGGGGTGCCCTGCGACCACACCCCGCGGTGCTCCTCCCCACCGCTGCCGGGGCGTCAGACCAGCCTGATCTCGCCGTTCGTGACCGAGATGTCCTTCGCGGCCAGCGGCTGGGCCGCCGGCCCCTTCCTGACGCTGCCGTCGACGGCGGAGAACTCGCTGTGGTGGCAGGGGCAGGCGATCACCCCGTCGGCGATCCGGCTCACCGCGCACCCCTGGTGGGTGCACCGGGACGAGAAGGCCTTGAACTCGCCCTTCGTGGGCTGGGTGACCACCACGCCCTGGTCGCCGAAGACCTTGCCGCCTCCCTCGGGGATGTCGGAGGTCTTCGCCAGCACCGTGCCGCCGGAGCCGGCCGCGGCGCCGTCACCGCCCGAACCGCCGCCCGAACCGTTGTTCTGCGGGGTGGACGAGCCGGACGAGGACATGTTCTCGGAGCCGCACGCGGTCAGCGCGACGGCAAGTCCCGCCGCACCCGCTGCCGCCACGACCGTACGGCGGGCGGGGGCTCCCTGGGGCTGAAGCGATTCGCTGGCCATGCTGACTTCCCTTCCGCGCAGGCTTCCTGATCCGCCCAGGGGTACGGCCGCCGGGCATTCGGTGTTCAGACTATGTCCAGTTCTCGACCCCAGAGGGGATCAAAACGGGCGCAAGACACCCGATGGGCCCTCTCATGGCCCCAGTAGCCTGGAACGATGCTCAAGGAAGTCATCGCGACCCGCTACATCACCCCCCTGCGGGAGGGCGGTTCGCTGCCGGGGCTGATCGAGGCCGACGACCTCGGGATGTACGTCCTGAAGTTCACCGGCGCCGGGCAGGGCCGCAAGACACTCGTCGCCGAGGTGGTCTGCGGGGAGCTCGCCCGGCGGCTGGGGCTGCGGGTGCCCCGGCTGGTGACCGTCACCCTCGACGAGGTGCTGGGCCTCGGCGAACCCGACGAACAGGTGCAGGAGCTGCTGAGGGCCAGCGGCGGCACCAACCTCGGCATGGACTTCCTCTCCGGCGCCCTCGGCTTCGACCCGCTCGCCTTCCCGGTCGACGCGGAGGAGGCCGGGCGGATCGTCTGGTTCGACGCGCTGGTGAACAACGTCGACCGCTCCTGGCGCAACCCCAATCTGCTGCGCTGGCGCGGGGAGCTGTGGCTCGTCGACCACGGCGCCACCCTGATCTGGCACCACAACTGGCCCGGCGCCGACACCTCCGCCCGGCGTCCCTACGACGCCTCCGACCACGCCCTCGCGTCCTTCGGTCCCGACGTCACCGCCGCCGCCGAACAGCTCGCCCCCCTGGTCACCGAGGAGCTGCTCGCCGAGGTGACCGCCGAGATCCCGGACGTCTGGCTGGCCGGCGAGCCCGGCTTCGACACCCCCGACGACCTGCGGCGGGCCTACGCGCGGCCGCTGCTCGCCCGGGCCGCCGTCGTCCACGAGCGCATCCAGGGCCTCAAGGGGGCCGTATGAGCGACCGTCACCTCGCCGGAGGAGGCCGGTCGGGCCGGCGTCACATCGTCCGGGCCGGCCGGCCCGGCGACCGCGACGTCTACGAGTACGCCCTGCTGCGCGTCGTCCCGCGGGTGGAGCGCGGCGAGTGCATCAACGCGGGCGTGCTCCTCTACTGCCGTGCCCAGGGCTACCTCGGTGCCCGCACCCACCTCGACGAGGCCCGGCTGCTGGCCCTGGACCCGCACGCGGACGTCGGGGGCGTCCGGGCCGCCCTCGCCGCGATCGAGGGCGTGTGCGCCGGGGGAGCGGCCGCGGGGCAGGCCGCCGGTGACGACGCCGGGCGGCGTTTCCGCTGGCTGGTCGCGCCCCGCTCCACCATCGTCCAGCCCGGCCCGGTGCACACCGGGCTGACCGCCGACGCGGCCGCGGAGACACAGCGGTTGCTGGACCTGTTGGTGAGGTAATGATCCACACGCACCCGGTGTGCCGTTGACACCGCGTGCCAGGGCTCCTAGCGTCACACCCACCAAGGTACTAAGCGGTCGCTCACCGCAGACCGGATTCTCTCGAGGGCGAGGAGAAGCAGCCATGTCCACCACTGAGCAGCGGGTCGCAGTCGTCACCGGCGCCGCACGCGGCATCGGCGCCGCCACCGCCGTACGCCTGGCCGCCGAGGGTCGCGCGGTCGCCGTCGTCGACCTCGACGAGGCCGCCTGCAAGGACACCGTGGAGAAGATCGCCTCGGCCGGCGGCAGGGCCCTCGCGGTCGGTGCCGACGTCTCCGACGAGGCACAGGTCGAGGCAGCCGTCGCACGCATCGCCGACGAGCTCGGCGCGCCCACCATCCTGGTCAACAACGCGGGAGTGCTCCGCGACAACCTGCTGTTCAAGATGAGCGTCTCGGACTGGGACACCGTCATGAACGTTCATCTGCGCGGCTCCTTCCTGATGACCCGCGCCTGCCAGAAGTACATGGTGGACGCGGGCTTCGGCCGGATCGTCAACCTCTCCTCGTCCTCCGCGCTCGGCAACCGCGGCCAGGTGAACTACTCGGCCGCCAAGGCCGGTCTGCAGGGCTTCACCAAGACCCTCGCCAAGGAGCTGGGCAAGTTCGGCATCACCGCCAACGCCGTCGCCCCCGGCTTCATCGCCACCGAGATGACCAAGGCCACCGCCGAACGCGTCGGCATGAGCTTCGAGGACTTCAAGGCCGCGGCCGCCGGGCAGATCCCGGTGCAGCGCGTCGGTGAGCCGGAGGACGTCGCCAACGCCATCGCCTTCTTCACCGGCGACGCGGCCGGCTTCGTCTCCGGCCAGGTGCTCTACGTCGCCGGCGGACCGCTCGACTAGGGGAGGGAGAGCGGCAGGGACCGACGGGGACCGGCAGAGATCGACAGGCACCTACAGGCACCTACAGGCACCTACAGGAATCAGGGACATGACTGAACTTTCCGGCAAGGTCGCCCTCGTCACCGGCGCCAGCCGCGGCATCGGCTACGCCGTCGCCGAGGCCCTGGTCGCCCGCGGCGACCGGGTGTGCATCACCGGCCGCAACGAGGACGCCTTGAAGGAGGCCGTCGCCAAGCTCGGCTCCGACCGGGTGATCGGCGTCGCGGGCAAGGCCCACGACGAGGCCCACCAGGCCGAGGCCGTCGAACGTGTCATGGAGGCGTTCGGCCGCGTGGACTATCTGGTCAACAACGCCGGCACCAACCCGGTGTTCGGGCCGATGGCCGACCTCGATCTGAACGTGGCGCGCAAGGTCTTCGAGACCAATGTGATCTCCGCGCTCGGCTTCGCCCAGCGCACCTGGCACGCCTGGCAGAAGGACAACGGCGGCGCGATCGTCAACATCGCCTCGATCGCGGGCCTGGCGGCCTCACCGTTCGTCGGCGCCTATGGCGTCAGCAAGGCCGCGATGATCAACCTGACTCAGCAGCTGGCGCACGAGTTCGCGCCGAAGGTGCGGGTCAACGCGATCGCCCCGGCCGTGGTGAAGACCCAGTTCGCCCGGGCGCTGTACGAGGGCCGGGAGGCGGAGGCGGCCGCCGCCTATCCGCTCGGCCGGCTCGGTGCGCCCTCCGACATCGGCGGTGCGGCCGCGTTCCTCACCTCCGCGCAGTCCGACTGGATCACCGGGCAGACACTCGTCGTCGACGGCGGCATTTTCCTCAACGCCGGAGTGGGCTGATCGTTTCGGGCGCCGGTTTCACCAGTTCGTCGACATATTTCTTTGTTGTGCTTCTTCAGCGCACTTTGCCGTACTTCTTTGTCGTGACTCTTTGTCGACACCGGCTGGCGAAATCGGCGCCCTTGCCCTTCAAGGGCATGTACACGATCAAATGACAACGTCGTCATATTCCATGTTGATCAAACCCTTCCCCGGGCCGGGTTCAAGGGCCGGGACACTGCGGTATCGTCTGCCGACCCTTGGGTACGGCAGATCGAGGAGCGTTCGCGTGTTCAACCGCAACAGATACCTGCGGGCAGCAGTGGCGGCAGCGACCCTGTCCCTGGTGGCTGGATGCAGCGTCCTGTCCCCCGACGACCCCGCCGACGAGGGACCGATCGTCGTGGGGACCACCAGTGCCCCCAGCACCCTGGATCCTGCCGCTTCCTGGGACGGCTCCTGGGAGCTGTACCGCAACATCTTCCAGACGCTGCTGGCCTACCCGAACGGCGCGACCACTCCTCAGCCCGATGCCGCGGAGAGCTGCAAGTTCACCGACACCGAGCACCGTGTCTACCGCTGCACGCTGCGCTCGGGGCTGACGTTCTCCGACGGCGACCCGCTGGACGCGCGCGCCGTCAAGCACTCCATCGACCGCATCAGGAGCATCGACGAGCCCAGCGGCCCGGCCGGGCTGCTCGGCAGCCTGGACCAGGTGCGGGCCGTCAGTGAGCGGGAGGTCGTCTTCGAGCTGAACAAGCCCGACGCCACCTTCCCGTTCGTGCTCGCCACACCGGCCATGTCGATAGTGGACCCGACCGACTACCCGGCCGACTCCCTGCGCAAGGACAACAAGGTCGTCGGATCCGGGCCGTACGTCCTGCAGTCCTACGAGGAGGGCAAGAGGGCGGAGCTGGTCAAGAACGACCGCTACAAGGGGTTCGCCGAGCGGAAGAACAACGCGGTGACCATCCGCTACTTCCAGGACTCCGCCACCATGGTCAAGGCGCTGCGGGACCGGGAGATCGACGTCACCTACCGCGGTCTGGCGGCCGACGACATCATTTCCCTGCAGCGCAAGGACTACAAGGACCTCCAGCTCGTCGAGGGCGCCGGCACCGACATCAGCTATCTGGTGTTCAACCCCAAGGACCCGTGGGCCGCCAAGCCGGCCGTGCGCAAGGCCGTGGCCCAGATCGTCGACCGCGCGGCCATCGCGCACAAGGTCTACAAGGACACCGTCGACCCGCTGTACTCCATGGTCCCCAAGGGCCTCACCGGGCACACGACGGGCTTCTTCGACACCTTCGGGGACCCCAGCGTTTCCAAGGCGCGCAAGATCCTCACCGAGGCGGGCATCACCCAGAAGGTCCCGCTCACCCTCTGGTACACCACCGACCGCTACGGCTCGGAGACCGCCGAGGTGTTCAAGGAGCTCGAGCGGCAGCTCGAGGCCTCGGGCCTGTTCACGATCACTCTGAAGAGCCGGCCGTGGAAGACGTACGTCACCGGCTACCAGAAGGGCGAGTACCCGGTGTTCGGGCGCGGCTGGTTCCCGGACTTCCCCGACGCCGACAACTTCATCGCACCCTTCGTGGGTGAGGAGAACGCGCTCGGCACGCCGTACGAGGCGCCGGAGATCACCAAGGTGCTGCTGCCCGAGTCCCGCCGCGAGAGCGACCGTGGGAACGTGGTCAAGCAGTTCAAGGAAGCGCAGCAGATCCTGGTGGAGCACGCGCGGCTGCTGCCGCTGCTGCAGGGCAAGCAGTACGTGGCCGCCCACGTCGACATCTCGGGCGGCGAGCGGGCCCTCGACCCCTCGACGATCATGATGATGTGGGAGCTGTCCCGGAAGACCAGCTGGTAGGCGAGGAATCCTCCGGAGCGCGGTCCTGTTGTCAGTGGTCGCCTGTAGGTTCTGGGACCAGTAAGTGACCGCACATCGTGAGGACGTTGACGTGACCGACATCGCCATGCTGCCCGAGTCCTGGCGCGGGGTTCTGGGTGACGAACTGCAGCAGCCCTACTTCAAGGAGCTGATGGAGTTCGTCGAGGAGGAGCGGGCGGAGGGTCCCGTCTACCCGCCGCGCGAGGAGGTCTTCGCCGCGCTGGAGGCCACGCCGTACGACCAGGTGAAGGTCCTGATCCTCGGTCAGGACCCTTACCACGGCGAGGGACAGGGCCACGGGCTGTGCTTCTCGGTCCGTCCCGGTGTGAAGATCCCGCCGTCGCTGCGCAACATCTACAAGGAGTTGCACGAGGACCTGGGCGTGCCGATCCCGGACAACGGCTACCTCATGCCGTGGGCCCGGCAGGGCGTGCTCCTGTTGAACGCGGTGCTCACGGTCCGCGGCGGCGAGGCCAACTCGCACAAGGGACGGGGCTGGGAGCGGTTCACCGACGCGGTGATCCGCGCCGTGGCCGATCGTCCCGACCCGGCGGTCTTCGTCCTGTGGGGCAACTACGCGCAGAAGAAGCTCCCGCTGATCGACGAGACCCGGCACGTGGTGATCAAGGGCGCTCACCCGTCGCCGCTGTCGGCGAAGAAGTTCTTCGGCTCCCGCCCGTTCTCGCAGATCAACGAGGCGGTGGCACGGCAGGGGCACGAGCCGGTCGACTGGCGGATCCCGGACCTGGGGTGACGCGGGCGCGGGACACGCTGATCGCCGGTGGCTGCCGTCAGGGGGCGTCGTGTGGATCGGGCCGGCTCCGGTGAGCGGTGCCTGGTGACCGGGGTGAGCGGGGTTCGGTGCGTGCGGATGCAAGGCGGAGGAGGGAGTCGACGCGGAGCGTCGGCGAGTGACGACAACGCC
>NZ_BAAAHG010000058.1:0-36625 GCF_039525155.1 Streptomyces thermoalcalitolerans
CAGCCCACCACGGCCGGACACCCCAACGGTCCGGCTGGTCGGGCCGACCAGAGCCACCCCCACCAGCCGGAAAACAACCTAAATCACCGGTATTGCGCCTAGACCGGCTGGTTCGGGTCAGTCGGTCGTTGGTCCGGGTGTGCCGTCAGCCGACGCACAGTGGGCATGGATCGCGTCGTTGCGTCGCTTCCGGGCAGACGCCGAAGCAGGGTGCCCACTGCGGGACCACCGTGAGGTGACCGACGCGATCGCCCACACGCTCCAGACCGACACGCAGCGGCCCACCTGCCGGAGAAGGACGACAACCGGCGAGGGGCTGCAACCGACTGCATATGGGCTGCCGATGGCACGTGGGAGCGGGTATTCGTCGCTCTGGTGGCGTCGGCCGACGCGAAGGTCCGGCCAGTCCAGGAGCACAAGGTTCTATTCCTCATCATGAATCTTGTCCTCCAGCAGCCGCACCAGAAGGCCGCTACTGCTGAACGTCAGGTCCTCGATTTCGAGGACGGAAACGAGACATACGAGTCCTCCAAGGGCAGCCGGCCGGCTTGCGGGCGTGGAGGCGGGCGACGGCGACAGGGATAATCGAACCGCAGATGGCACCAGCGGGCTTTTGCGCTTCTCACACAGGCGCCAGACCAGACAAGGAGTGCCTTGACGCCCTCAACGCCGACAGGCCCTTACGCCGACGTCCCCACGACTGTCGTCTACGACACCTTCGCTGAAACCGCCGCCCGGTTGACCGCCCACTACACCCGGCTGTCCGACACTGCCGCCACGCCGGAGGAACGGGAGCAGTGGTGGAACAAGGTTTTGCAGCTGCGGGACACCAGACGTGCCGTCCCGGCACATGACCGGGACCAGCTCATCGCGCACATCCAGCGCTGGCAGGCGGAACTGGCCCGGCTTGGTGATCATGACTGAGACGAGCGACTGCTTCCTCTCCGAACGGGAGTTGCAGGACCGCTTCGAGGAGCGCGTCCGGGGCTTCGTCCTCTCTGGCTACGCCCCGTAGCAGGAACCAGTGCTGGTACTGCTTGGCGGGCAGCCGGCGGTCGGCAAGAGTCAGGCCATGGCCGCCGCCCGGCAGCGGCACGCCGAGCGTCAACTGGTTCCGCTGACAGGTGACGAGCTGCGTCCGTTCCACCCACAGCACAGGAGATCCTGGAAAGCCGTGGCTGTTCCCGGACGTCACCGGCCAGGCTTCCGCCACCCGTCCAGGCGCCATGCAAGCACCTCCGCCACCGAGTCCGCCGTGTACAACTCCCGGCGAGCGGCGGCCGTGGCCGGCACCCCCACAGCGCCTCGCCATGCCGCTCGATCCACGTACACTGCGCGTTGGTCGACGGCACACCTGGACCAACAGCCGACTCATCCAGACAAAACCACCCAGAACCCCCTCACCGGGCCGGTGACAACAGCCCGGCCCGCAACACGGCGAAGGGCCGTCCGGTGAACACCACCGGACGGCCCTTCGCCGTCGAATGCCGTCGATGCCGACGCGGACGCGGCCCTTACTCCCCGAGCAGGGTCCGCACCCGCTCCTGCCCCACCGCCAGCAGCAGCGTGGGCAGGCGCGGACCGGTGTCACGCCCCACCAGCAGCCGGTACAGCAGCGCGAAGAACGACCGCTGGGCGGTCTTGATCTCCGGCGGCAGCTCCTTGGGCGTGGCGTCGGCGGAGAACCCGGCCTGGATCTTGGGCACGCCGTAGACCAGGTGGGTGAGCCCGTCGAGCGACCAGTGCTCGGCCAGCCCGTCGAGCAGCAGCCGGATCGACTCCCGGGAGGGCTCGTCGAGGGACTTCAGCAGCTCGGTGTCGGGCTCCTCGCGGACGATGGTGCGCTGGTCGGCGGGGACGTGGGTGTTGATCCACGCCTCGGCCTTGTCGTACCGCGGGCGGACCTCGTCGAGCGAGGTGAGCGGGTTGGCCGGGTCGAGCTCGCTGAGGATGCGCAGCGCCTGGTCCTGGTGGCCGGCGGTGATGTCGGCGACGGACGCGAGCGTGCGGTACGGCAGCGGGCGCGGCGTCTTCGGCAGCTCACCGGCGGCGGTGCCGATCGCACGCGTGTACGCGGCGATGTCACCGGGCAGCGCGGAGCCGCCGGCGACCTTGGCGACGAGCCTGTCCCACTCGTCGTACAGACGCTGGATCTCCTGGTCGAAGGCGATCTTGAAGGACTGGTTGGGCTTGCGCCGGGCGTACAGCCACCGCAGGATCTGCGGCTCCATGATCTTCAGCGCGTCGGCCGGGGTGGGGACCCCGCCCCGGGAGGACGACATCTTCGCCATCCCGGTGATGCCGACGAAGGCGTACATCGGCCCGATCGGCTGCGTGCCGCCGAAGAGTCCGACGATCTCCCCGCCGACCTGGTACGACGATCCCGGCGAGGAGTGGTCGACCCCGCTGGGCTCGAAGATCACGCCCTCGTACGCCCACCGCATCGGCCAGTCGACCTTCCAGACCAGCTTGCCGCGGTTGAACTCGCTCAGCCGGACCGTCTCCGAGAAGCCGCACGCGGTGCAGGCGTAGGTCATCTCGGTGGAGTCGTCGTCGTAGGCCGTGATGGTGGTGAAGTCCTTCTCGCAGTTGCCGCAGTACGGCTTGTACGGGAAGTACCCGGCGGAGCCGGAGCTGCCGTCGTCCTCGGTGGCGGCGCCCGAGCCCTCGGCGGCCGCCAGCTCGGCCTCGTCGACGGGCTTCTGCTGCTGCTTCCTGGCGTCGGCCGGCTTGGGCTTGGTCCGGTACTGGGCGAGGATCGCGTCGATCTTCTCGCGGTTCCTCATCGCGTGCAGGATCTGATCGCGGTAGGCACCGGAGGTGTACTTCTCGGTCTGGCTGATGCCGTCGAACTCCACGCCCAGCTCGGCGAGCGATTCGATCATGGCCGCCTTGAAGTGCTCGGCCCAGTTGGGGTACGGCGAGCCCTTGGGGGCCGGGACGGAGGTCAGCGGCTTGCCGATGTGCTCGGCCCAGGACTCGTCGATGCCGGCGACACCGGCCGGGACCTTGCGGTAGCGGTCGTAGTCGTCCCAGGAGATCAGGTGCCGTACCTCGTACCCCCGGCGGCGGATCTCGTCGGCGACGAGGTGCGGGGTCATGACCTCGCGCAGATTGCCCAGGTGAATGGGGCCGGACGGCGACAGACCGGACGCGACGACGACCGGTTTGCCCGGGGCCCGACGCTCCGACTCCTCGATGACGTCGTCCGCGAAACGGGAGACCCAGTCGGCGGTCTCGGTGCTCTGAGCCACGATCGGCACGTCCTCTTTCCGATTTCCTGATGTTTCTCCGTGGGCAGCCGGTGCCGTCGCACGGCCGGCCGGCCTTTCCATTGTCCCAGGAGGGTCGGCATCCACGAAAACGCCTTTTCATCCCGGGGAGCAACCCGGCGCCCCGGCGTTCACCCGCACCCGCGGACCGGAAAATTCGCTTTGCCCCGCGTGGGATACTGGCCGTGTCCGCATCCGTCCCACGAGGAGAACGGCACCCACTTCCATGACCTCGGTCACGTCCCTCACGTCAGCCGTCCACCAGCGCCTCGCGTCCGCCCTCTCGGCCGCCCTGCCGGAGAACGCCGACGCGGACCCGCTGCTGCGACGCAGCGACCGGGCGGACTTCCAGGCCAACGGGATCCTGGCGCTGGCGAAGAAGGCCAAGGCCAACCCGCGGGAGCTGGCGACGCAGGTCGTCGAGCACGTGGTCACCGGTGATGTGATCCAGAGCGTCGAGGTCTCCGGGCCCGGCTTCCTCAACATCATGGTCACCGACCGGGCGATCATGGAGAACCTGGCCGCGCGGGCGGCCGACCCGGAGGGCCGGCTGGGCGTGCCGTACGCGGAGCGCCCCGGCACGACGGTGATCGACTACGCCCAGCCGAACGTGGCCAAGGAGATGCACGTCGGCCATCTGCGGTCCGCGGTGATCGGCGACTCCGTCGTCAAGCTCCTGGAGTTCACCGGCGAGAACGTGATCCGCCGGCACCACATCGGCGACTGGGGCACCCAGTTCGGCATGCTCATCCAGTACCTGGACGAGCACCCGCACGAGCTGGACCACAAGTCCGCCGAGGTGACCGGCGAGGAGGCGATGTCGAACCTCGACCGCCTCTACAAGGCCGCGCGGAAGCTGTTCGACTCCGACGAGGAGTTCAAGACCCGGGCGCGGCGCCGGGTGGTGGACCTCCAGGCCGGGGATCCGCACACGGTGGCCATGTGGCAGAAGTTCGTGGACGAGTCGAAGATCTACTTCTACTCCGTCTTCGACAAGCTGGACATGGAGATCCGGGACGAGGACATCGTCGGCGAGTCCGGCTACAACGACATGCTGGCCGAGACCTGCCGCCTGCTGGAGGAGTCGGGCGTCGCGGTCCGCTCCGAGGGCGCCCTGTGCGTCTTCTTCGACGACGTCAAGGGCCCGGACGGCAAGCCGGTCCCGCTGATCGTCCAGAAGTCCGACGGCGGCTACGGCTACGCGGCGACCGACCTGTCGGCGATCCGCGACCGCGTCTTCAACCTCAAGGCGGACACCCTGCTGTACGTGGTGGACGCCCGCCAGTCCCTGCACTTCAAGATGGTCTTCGAGACCGCACGGCGCGCCGGCTGGCTGAACGACGACGTCACGGCGTACCAGCTGGCCTTCGGCACGGTGCTCGGCAAGGACGGCAAGCCGTTCAAGACGCGGGAGGGCGAGACCGTCCGCCTGGTGGACCTCCTCGACGAGGCGATCGAACGCGCCTCGGCGGTCGTCCGGGAGAAGGCGCAGGACCTCTCCGAGGAGGAGATCGCCGAGCGGGGCGCCCAGGTGGGCATCGGCGCGGTGAAGTACGCGGACCTGTCGACGTCGGCGAACCGGGACTACAAGTTCGACCTGGACCAGATGGTCTCGCTGAACGGCGACACCAGCGTGTACCTCCAGTACGCCTACGCCCGGATCCAGTCCATCCTCCGCAAGGCCGGCGAGGCCCGCCCGGCCGCCCACCCGGACCTGGCCCTGACGGAGGCGGAGCGGGCGCTCGGCCTGCACGTGGACGCCTTCGCGGAGACGGTGCGGGAGGCGGCGGCGGAGTACGCCCCGCACAAGCTGGCGGCCTACCTGTACCAGCTGGCCACCCTCTACACGTCCTTCTACGACAAGTGCCCGGTGCTGAAGGCCGAGACCCCGGAGCAGGTCGAGAACCGCCTGTTCCTCTGCGACGTCACGGCCCGCACCCTGCGCCAGGGCATGGCCCTGCTGGGCATCAGGACGCCCGAGCGGCTCTGATCCGCGCGAGCCGCCCGCCCCGGGGTCTCCCTCAGGGGCTGCGAAGACCGTCCCCGCAGCCCCTGAGGGAGCCTCGGGCCGTTTCCCCTCGGATCGTCCGATCGCCGGGTGATGTGCGGCCTTGAGTGATGCCCAGTGGGCGAGGACCGAGCCGTTGCCACCGGACCGGACTCCGAAGCAGGGCAGGCGGGGGACGCACCAGCGTTCACCCGAGTCATGGCCCGCTTACGAGTGCCCCGGACCGTCGGACGACTCGACGACGTACGGCGCACCCTCAACTTGCCGCTCTCGTCGGCATTCGAGTGCATCGACGGCACGGGCGCCCGGCAGATCGTCACCGACGCGACGGAACCGGGACGCGCGCACCCCGCGGGGAACTCCTCTGGCACCGCCTGTGCGCCCAGGGCGTCGCACTCGGGCAGGTGCGGCGCGTCTCCTGCGAACCCGAGCTGTGCATGATGCCGGGCCACTAGTGCGCCGTATGGCTCCAGGCAGCCTTCCCGCACGCGGAGTTCACCCACAGCTTCGACTACGGCACCACGGCCGACTCCTGGAAAGAGAAGCTCAAGGAGCTGCTCACGCACGCCGATTCCACCGCAAGGTCTTCCCAGAGAGCGGTATGTGAGCGCATAAATGATGTACCGTCACTTGAACGTGTGGCAGGGCGGCATCCGGCGAGCCTGGGCATGTTGCGCACAGTGGCCTGTGAAGGCTGACTTGACGGCATCGCCGCAAGAACGGCATCGATGACGGGGGGATCCATGGGGCTGTGGGTGAAGTTGCCGCTGGAGAACGGCGAAGAAGTGCTGTGCGTGAAGACGGGGGCCGTTCTCATACCCGGTACAGAGCTTGCTCTGATCGGCGGGATACTCGTACTCACCAACCGGCGGCTCTACCACGGTCCGTTGGACACCCGCCTCCTTGGCCAATTGCTCTCCCGATTCGCCGACGCGGTCGGGCCGACAGGCAGTGGCGAACTGATCGACTTGCTCATTGAATGGTCGAACAAGGCGCGGACCGTGCCGCTGACGGCCATCGCATCCGCGACCGCCATCCGGACTTCGTCGATCCGTATCACCACACAGGACGGCAAACACCGCGACTTCGGCATTGCCGCCAGCTGGAAGAGTCCGGTGTGGTCGCGAAGAAACCCGCCGCACCGCGACGAGATGCTCGCAGCCATTCTTCGGGCGACTGAAGCCGCACGTCAGGAGTAGCACGGCGCGGCACGAGAAGGCGGTATGCCTGGTTTTCTGCTTCGTTGAGAGTGAGCGGGCAGGTCGCGGCGTTCAGGGTGGCTTACGGCCGCGGATGGGTGAACAAGCCCTGCCCGGTCTCGGCCATGATCCCGCGTTCGACGATCCGCTTGAGCTTCAGGCGGGTGTTGTTGATGGTGTCGGGCCCGATCTCCAGGTCCATCGCCTCGCTCGCACACCTGCCGCGTCCGCAGCGGGGCCGGCGGCGTGGGCGAGCGGGACCGGCTCGGGCAGCTCCAGCGACGTCCTGCGGGTGATCCGGACCTCCTCGGCTGCCCGGCCGGGTTCGTCCGGCCGCAGCGTGACAGGTGCCGGCACGGATGTGCACTCCACGGCAGGGGGACCAACCGTGGGGCACATGGGTGGTGAAGCCCCCGGAGAGGGGCTGCATCAGGTGACCTGGCACCTCACAGGACGATGTCGATGAGCCACTCGATGGCCGCCTCGACGGAGACCGTGCCGTCCAGGGCCAGGGGCTCCCCCACCCGCCGGGAACGGTGGGGGCGCTGCCCCTCGACGCACCGATGGCCCGGAAACCGTGTATGTGCCGGAAACGGCGGTGCCCGTACCCCCGGACTTCCGTGCCGGGGTCCCTCAGAACCTAACCCTCTTTCAATCACCAGTTCCGGATACTGAGACGCACATGCCCGGAAGCTCTCCTTTCCTCACGGGATTCAACCCGATCGCACTCGGCAGCCGGTTCGCTCACCACGGGCTTCCCTGCCCTCCGGAGAACCGGACATGGTGACCGCTGGGCTACCTCTTCACGTTGCTCATCGCCCTGGACCCGGAAACCGGGAAGGTGTACTCCTTCCCCGAGGGCGAGACCCGGTACACCCTCCTGCATCGTGATGTGGAGTCACTGGTGTTCGTCCGCGTCAAGTTCCGGAAACTCGAAGTCGCCCACGAGAACGGCGCCGCCCCGAAGGAGATCGCCGAACGTTTCCGGCGGGTGGTCGGCGCCTTCGACCCCACCCCGTTCGCCGACAACGAATCACAGTGGAACCTGTCGCTCGAAGAGCTGGAGCACGGAATGTGGTGAGCCCCGGCCAGGACGCAGCGGGAGGCGCCGTACCTGCGGCACGGCGAGCTTCGCGCGCGTGAGACCGGAAGTTCCCCGAGACGTCGGTCCCGGCGTCGATCCCGGCCCAGCGTAGGACGGCGCATCACGTGTGGAACGGGACCGGACGTCCCCTGAAGACGCCATGAAAGCCGCCGCCTGGACGTCCTCCCCAACTCCCCGGAGAGGCCCCGGAGTCCACTGTCAGCGACTGCCCTTACAGTCACCCGCATGGCGACTCTTCCCAATCCTCTGCCCAAGCTGGCGGCCGACCCGAGCGGGCGTACGCTCGGACTGCGACTGGCGCCCGGTGTCCTGCTCGAGACGACGGACGACGGGCCATGGCACGAGCCGTTGCTCTGGTACGCCGGGCGGTCGGCGGCCCCGGGGAACTGGGCGGCGCTGGGCACGCCCGCGACCCGGGCGGGCCTGCTGCCGGTGCTCATCGACGTGGGCGGCAGCCCGGGCGGGCCGGAGAAGTGGGAGTTGCGGCCCGGGGAGATGTCGTATCCCGGGGAGCACGACGCCGAGGAGGTCCTGGCCGACTTCTGGGCTGAGTACGCCGAGGATGCAGCGACGGCCGACGAGGACTGGCCGGACGGGGAAACCGCCGTCGGCGTCCTCACGGAGCCCATGACGTTCGACGAGACGGTCGCTCCCTTCGGTCCGCGGTGGCCCGGACTCGCCCCGGCCGGGGTGCTCGGTGCGGACCCGGCCGTGCGGGCCGCCGCTGTCGCCGACGCGCTGGCGGACGGCCGGCTCCCCTGGTTCAAGGAGCTCCGTCTCGCCCTGGTACCGGCCCGCCGTTCCGCCGACATACCGGCGGTCCTCGGCTGGACCGGCCCGCTCAACTACGAGGACGACGTGGCCCGTCTGTGCGCGGTGCTCCGCTCCTGGGAGGACCGCTTCGGCATACGGGTCGTCGCGCTCGGCTTCAATCTCCTCGTCGTCTCCGTGGCGGCCCCGCCCGCCACCCCCGCCGAGGCGGAGGCGGTGGCGGCGGAGCACTTCGCGTTCTGCCCGGACATCATCACGCAGGGCGAGGAGCACACCCTGCGCTCCTACGCCCGGGGGCTCGTCGGCGAGCACCTGTGGTCCTTCTGGTGGGACTGACCGGCCGAGCATCCCGTCGCGGGCGGCTTCGCCCCAAAGAACGGCGCGGCCTCCCGCCCACCCTGGGGACGGGCAGGAGGCCGCACGTGGAACGGGGGGCGAGGACGGAAGGTCCGAGGGAAGCGCCGGGGCGCGTTCGGTCAGGCCACGGCCGTCTTCGGGTTGGGGCCGTACTGGTTGGTGCCCGGCTGCGAGTCACTGGCCAGGAAGACCAGCAGCACGTGGCACCGACCAGCGGCACCAGGGCGATGAGGACCCACCAGCCCGAGCGGCCCGTGTCGTGCAGACGACGGACCGCGACTCCCAGTCCCGGAAGCAACACGGCCAGGCTGTAGGGGACTTGGAAAACCGCACATCGAGCGCCCGGCCGATGACGGCTCACCCGCCGGTCACAGCTTCCGCGCGACCTCGGTGGCCCAGTAGGTGAGGATGGTGCGCGCACCGGCCCGCTTGATGCCGGTCAGGGTCTCCAGGATGGCCCGGTCCCGGTCGATCCAGCCCTTCTCGGCGGCGGCCTCGACCATCGCGTACTCCCCGGAGATCTGGTAGGCGACGACGGGCACGTCCACGGCGTCGGCGACCCGGGCGAGGACATCGAGGTACGGTCCGGCCGGCTTGACCATCACCATGTCGGCGCCCTCCTCCAGGTCGAGCGCCAGCTCGCGCAGCGACTCACGGAGGTTCGCCGGGTCCTGCTGGTAGGTCTTGCGGTCGCCCCGCAGCGAGGAGCCCACCGCCTCCCGGAAGGGGCCGTAGAAGGCGGAGGCGTACTTGGCGGTGTAGGCGAGGATCGCGACGTCCTGCCGCCCGATCCGGTCGAGCGCCTCACGGATGACGCCGATCTGCCCGTCCATCATCCCGCTGGGCCCGACCACATGCGCCCCTGCCTCGGCCTGCACCTGGGCCATCTCGGCGTACCGCTCGAGCGTGGCGTCGTTGTCGATCCGCCCCTCGGCGTCCAGCACTCCGCAGTGCCCGTGGTCGGTGTACTCGTCCAGACACAGGTCGGACATGACGAGCAGGTCGTCCCCGACCTCGGCCCGCACATCGCGCAGCGCGACCTGCAGGATCCCGTCCGGATCGGTCCCGGCGCTGCCGCGGCCGTCCTTCTTCCCCTCCTCCGGCACCCCGAACAGCATGATGCCGGAGACCCCGGCCTCCACCGCCTCCGCGGCCGCCTTCTTCAGGCTGTCCCGCGTGTGCTGCACGACTCCGGGCATCGCCCCGATCGGCACCGGCTCGCTCACGCCCTCCCGCACGAACGCGGGCAGGATGAGGTCCGCCGGGTGCAGCCGGGTCTCGGCGACCATGCGCCGCATGGCGGGTGTGGTGCGCAGCCGACGAGGACGCGTACCGGGAAAGGCTCCGTACTTCGTCATGTCCCCTACGCTACGCCCGCCCGTTTCCTGCTTTTACCGACACGGAGTCGGTCCCGGGCAGCCTCGCTCACCCTTGCTTGTCAGCCGTGCTTCCAGGGCCTGAGCGGGCAGACGTCCCAGGAATAGCGTCGCAGTCGCGCCTGTTCGACGTGGATCGCCGTGTTCCCGTAGCCGGTATTGAGATGCCGCCCGAGAACCACGACGGCCACACTGCCCGCGCCGGCGGCTTTGAGCGCGGCGGCTGCCGACTGTGCATGACTGCCGGTGGTCCAGGTGTCGTCGATGAGCAGGACGTTCTCGCCCCATAACGCCGCCGATGCGTAGCGTGCGGAAGACACCGTACGCCCCAGGCCGGCCGCCTCCGATGTCGGCACAAGCAGGTCGCGGTGGCGGTCACGGGTGACACCGACGGTTTCGGCAACCATGGTACGCAGAGGATGATCTACGCGCCCGCTGGTGCTGGGCACCGTGGTGACGACGTCGAAGCCGGCGACAGCGCAGTGGTCGGTGATGCAGTCCTCGTGCTGAGCGAGGAAACGCCACAGGACGGCTGCCAGCCCCATGCGGAAGTACTGCTGCTGAGGCCCTGCGGCATTCTTGTAACGCCAGAGTTCATTGGCGTACTGCTCTCCCTTGAGGGCCAGGCTGACAGGGATGACGGCATCGGCCACACCCTTTCCGAGAAGCCTGCCCGCCTCGTGACACGGCCAACATGTGGGGTATCCAGCCTTGGCCGGTCCGCGGCAGACCTGGCACACGCCCGGGCCGGGCAGCAGCGGATGGACGAGAAAGTTGGCGTAGCGGGCGGACAGCCCGACGACGGTTGCCACGCCGGTCCGCCGACTAGGCCCAGGTCAGCTCGCCCGTGGTGGGGACGAGGGAGTCGAGTTGATCGAACACGTCTTCGGGACCGTCGATGACAGTTGTGTTGGGCCTGGCGGCGTACTCCCTCGCCCACTCATGAGTCATGAGAGAGCGCATGAGGAAAACCCGGCGGCCGTGCTCCAGGGCAAGCCGGGCCTGCATGCGGGCGCCGCTGCGGTAAGCCGCCTCGATCACGACCGTGGCCAGGCTGTACCCGCTCATCACGGCGTTACGCAGGGGGAACGACTCCTTCGAGGGCGGCGCGTCCGGCCAGAACTGTGAGATCAGCAGACCCCGCTCGGCGATCTCTCGCTGGAGCCGTGCGTTCTGGGCCGGGTAAGCGTGGCGCAGTCCGGTCCCGATGACGGCGACGGTACGGCCCCCGACGGCAAGAGCAGCGCCATGGGCCGCGGTGTCGATACCGGCGGCCAAGCCGGAGACGACCGTGACGCCACGCTCGGCGAGACCGCCCGCGACGGCGCGGGCGCGGGCGATGCCTTCCGGGGTGGGATTACGGGTACCCACGACTGCGACCCGCAGATCGTCCTCGACGATCCTCCCGCGGAGAAAAAGAAACGGCGGGCGCTGGTGAACCAGCCTCAGGTACAGCGGGTATTCCTCATCGAGAATCGTGACCAGCCGCATGCCTTCGCGCTCCCAGGCAGCGATCTCAGCGGCAACGCTGTCCAGGTCTACCGTGGGGCCGGTGTCGAAGAGCGCCCCCTGTCCAGAGGCATCGAGTGAGTTTTCCAGTACCTCGCGGGCACTGCCGACGGCCTCGATCTGGTCAGTGAGCTCGGACCAGGCGCGATCGCCACGCCGCAGCAGCGTGACGAGAGCAGCTCGCTCCAGTTCCCGGTCCATGTCGCAAGTATAGGAATGTGGCCCGAAGCACCAGATCTCTTCATCGGATGGCGCGGATGGGCACGGGCTCAGGCTGCGCACGCGACCTCACTCGTCGTCCTCGGCGTCAACGGGGCCGTTCGGCAGTCGCGGCAGCGTCCCGGCTCCGGGGCGCGGAAGGCCCGTTCACAGCCGTCGCAGGTCTGGAAGGGGTGGGGACGGTGGGCACTGCTCACGGTCCCCGCCGTGACCGGCGGGGACGCCGGGACCGCCGGAAGCGGTGGGGGCAGCAGGGTGCGGAGGCGGTAGGCGATCACTCCGGCCGGGTGCTTCAGATCCTCGGGCAGGCCGGTCACCAGGGTGTGGTGGAGGACGGCGGCGGTGACCCCTCGCTCCAGCCAGTCGACGACCCTCGGGGCCAGTGCGTCCACGTCTCGAGAGGAGAGGGTGAGGCGGTCGTCGGCGCGGCGCAGGCCCGCGAGAAGGGTGACGGCCTTGTCGTAGTGCCGCCGGTCACGCGGACTGCGGTCGCCTTCCGGCGGCGCCGTCCGGGCAGGCGTCCCGGGACGGTCGGGCCGTACGTCCGAGGGCACGGGCTCGGCCGGCGGGCGAACCAATGGCCGGTGCCGGTCCCGATCCCGGTCGTCCTCCTGGGGCGGTTCCTGGACCTCCGCCGAGGGGCGTGCCACAGGGCCACGCGCACGGGCCGCCGCAGTGCGGCCGCGGAGGGGGGACGCGACCGCCCGGAGCGGCGTGTGGTGGACGTACGTCCGCGTGCACAGGCGCCCCGATTCCGTCCGTTCGCGCACCCGCTCCAGATAGCCCTGCGCCTCCAGCTCCCGCAGCGCGGACGCGATCCGCTCCCGTCCCTCGGGGAAGCGGTCCGCGAGACTGCGGATGTCGACCGGGGTGCCCTCGGGCAGCGACAGGATGTGCGTGCCCAGTCCGATCGCGGTCAGCGACAGCTCGCGGTGCTGGGCGAGGTGGTTGCCGACGACCACGTACTGGCCCGACTGGTACGTGCGTACGTGGGTGACACCGGAGTGGGTGGAGGTCCGCCGAACACCCTGCTTCGGGCGCATGGCAGCAGTAGGCTTTTCGCCAGCCATGGGGAAGGTCCTTTCTTCCTCGTTGGTCAGGCCCTCGCACCGGGATGACGGTCCCGGCGGGGGCCGATGCATATGGGGGATCAAGCAGGCGTCGAACAGGTGCCGAGCAGACTGCCGAGCAGGCACCGCACGGTCGCCTCGTCGCGAGCCTGCCCGCCCGCCTCACCCCCGCGCCACCCATACCAACCGGTTTCACCCACCCGAGTGACCACTGCGAGGTTTGGCTGGTTGGGTGGGTTTTTTCCCGGAGTTCTTTGGTCTTTTACCGCCCGCAGCCCCGGCCCGCGTACCGCCGCAACCCGTACTACCTGGCTCCGGTGCGTGGTCCGCATCTGCCGGGCCGACGCTCACGACGAGCGGTACGCAGTCACCAACAGTGCGTCGGCAGTGCGCGGCCCTTCCCCGCCGGGCAGCACATCGACGCTGATCCGTGTGAACCCCGCCTCGTCGAGCAGCTTGACCCACACCTGTTCCTGGAGCACCCAGCGGCGCATCGTGGTCGCCTCCCCGTCCGGCGTCCTCGCCGGGATGTCGACGTGCCGTACGTCGGGCTGCGCGGGCGAGCCGTCGAGACAGTGGCCGAGGGTGGAGAACACCAGCCGTCCGCCCGCCCTCAGCGCGGTCGCCGCCGCGGGAAGCAGTGCGCGCGGCTCGGTGAAGTCCACCGCGCCGAAGACGCTGTACAGCACGTCGTACGTGTCCCGCCCCGCGTGCAGGTGGCTCACCACGTCGGACCGCACGATGCGCAGACGGGGCGCAAGGTGGCCGTACAGATCGGTGGCCATGGCGTGCTGGGCGGGCGAGGCGTCGATCGCGACAACTCGAACGGGACGGTGGTGGACGGCCAGATGGGCAGCGTGCCGGGCGGCCCCGGCGCCGAGGTCACCGACGCACAGCCCCGTCAGGTCGCCGAGGACTTCAGGGCCCGGCCCGCCGTCCTGCTCCCAGTTCCAACGGAAGTCGTCGGGCACAGTCCGATCAGTGGCGTGGCGAGTGCGCCCGTAGTGGTGCCAGAGATCTGCGGTGTGGGGGGTCACCCACGTCATCCTGGCGGGCGCGGCCGGACCGCGAGCCGGTTCGCCGAAGTCTCACCCGATCGCCCCAGGAATTGCCCCGGGGCTCGACCATCGACCGGCCCCGGGCGCGTACAGGAGCTGTACGTCGCCGTGACGCGAGGCGGTTGACGTCAGGGACACCCTCAACCGCCGGCATACCGGACATCATCGGCCACCGGCAGCCGTCAAGAGCCGAGATCCAGCTCCGCCCACACCGTCTTGGCGGGCATCGGGCCGCCTTGCACGCCCCAGCGGTCGGCCAACTCCTCCACCAGCAGCAGGCCGTAGCCGGATTCGTGAAGCAATTCACTTGCGGACCGCGTCCGTTCCGGCAGGCGTTCGCCCCGGGTGTCGGTCACCTCGATACGGAGTGTGGCCGACGGGACGACGGTCAGGGTGAGGCGGAAACTCCGGCCGGGCACACGGCCGTGCACGGCGGCGTTCGCCGCGAGTTCAGCCACGATCAGCCGAGCCGGGTCCAACGGCAGCCCCCATCTGCGCAGGTGCTCCGCCGCCAGCAGCCTGGCCAGCCGGGCGCCACGACGGGTCGCCGACAACGGCACCGAGAAGCACGGCTCGGCGGGCGCGGCGGCAGGCGTCGGCGCGGTAGCGGAATTTCCGGTTCGGGTGATTTCCTCAGTCACGTCACTCAGCGTGTTCGCCCGCACCTAGCCTGTGAAGACCCGGTGTCCGTGCGGACGGTGACCGTCCGGACCCGGTCCGGTTTCCGTCCGGCTCGTCCGCAGTGACGGCCCGCGCACGGCCGGAGTTGACCCCAGAGGCGCGGCGAAAGGCGGTGACGCGTGACGGACGCGGACAGCTGGAACACGGATCCGGAGGACGACGAGGCCAGGGGCGCCATGCGGGCGGTCATCCGGCAGCTGAAGCTGTGGCGGGAGTCCGCCGGCATGACCCAGGCGGAGTTCGGGGCGGCCATCGGGTACGGACAGGAGCTGGTCTCCTCCGTGGAACGGGGACGGCGGATCCCCCGCCCCGAGTACCTGGACGCGGCGGACGAGGCCCTGAACGCGGGCGGCAAGATCTCGGCGATGAAGGAGGACGTGGCGGAGGCCCGGTACCCGAAGAAGGTACGGGACCTGAAAAAGCTGGAGGCAGAGGCCGTCGAGCTGGGCGCCTACAACAACTCCGTGATCCACGGGCTGTTGCAGACGGAAGAGTACGCGCGGGCAGTGTTCAGCGCCCGTCGGCCTCCCTTCTCAGCGAGCGAGCTCGAACAGCGGCTGTCGGCCCGCGTGGCGCGTCAGGAGATCGTCGACGACACGACGGCCCGCCCCTTCTTCAGCTTTGTCCAATGCGAGTCGACGCTCCGTCGGCCCATCGGGGGCAAGATGGTGATGCGCGGGCAACTCGAACGGCTGCTGGAGGTCGGTCAGTTCAGCAATGTCGACCTCCAAGTGCTTCCACTGGACCGTGAGGAGAACTCGGGTCTCGCGGGATCGTTCAGATTGCTCAGGCTCAAGGACGGCACGACGGTCGGGCACGTCGAGGTTCAGCACATCAGTCGCGTGATCACCGATCCGAAAGAAGTACAGCTCCTCGACATGCGTTATGGGACTATCCGGGCACAGGCTCTCAGCCCGCGAGAGTCGATGGCCCTCATCGAGAAAGCGCTTGGAGAGACATGACCCTCAAGCCCTACAGCGGAGCCAATCCCGACTCTGCGTGGACAAAGAGCAGCTACAGCACGGCAGACGGACCGGACTGCGTCGAAGTGGCCTGGAGGAAGAGCAGCTACAGCACGGACGAAGGTCCCGACTGCGTCGAGGTGGCAACCGTCCCCGACCGCATCCTCGTCCGCGACTCCAAGAACCCCCACGGCCCCCGCCTCACCCTCACCCCCACCGCCTGGGCGGCCTTCCTGCCCTACGCCTCCGGGCACTGACGAAGGCGACACACGGCGGAGCACCCCGCGGGAAGGCGCTCCGCCGTCACCCTCACTCGGCCGGGCTCCCACCCGCCGCGCTGCCCCGCCCCTCGCCTGCCGCAACGTCCCGCAATCCCCGCAATCACGGTGCCCCTTCCAAGGCCCTGCTGCTCTCCCCAAACCACGGCGAAGCGGCAAGTAGCCCTCCGAGCGGATCCGGGCTCGCCGTACGGCCCTGCCGCATGCGTCGAGCGCATCTTCACGCTGCGAGCCGTCCACCACCCTGAAGCGCACGGCCCCCTGAAGCGCACGCCGAAGCCCTCGGCCCTCCATCCATGGCCACGTTCTTGGCCGCCGCTTCGGCGGCTCACCTCCTGCCCCTCCACCTCGCCGGCGAACCCGGCGCAGAGCCCCGCAAAGGCCAGGGCCCTACGGAGTCGCATCGCCTCCGCGGGGATGCCGGTCCACCGGGAGCGTCCGGCCGGTGCGTACGGCACGCACAGGGCTTGCCGACAGGCGTGTCGGCAACTTGGGTAAGATGCCGACACCTACGTCGTCAAGTCCAGGTAAAGGGCCGGCGTGTCCCACCGTCGCGCCCCTCACCCTCATCGCTCGGAGATCCCGTGTTCCTTGCCCTACGCGACCTGCGCTTCGCCCGCGGTCGCTTCGCCCTGATGGGTGCGGTGGTCGCACTCATCGCCGTACTCGGCGTACTGCTGTCCGGCCTTGCCTCCGGCCTGGCGCATGACGGCATATCCGGTCTGCGTGCGCTGCCCATGACCCACATGGCCTTCGACGAGAAGGCCACCAGCGAACAGTTCTCCCGCTCGACCGTGGAGCAGGAGGACTGGCAGGCATGGGCCAAGGCCCCGGGCGTGGAGCGGGCGGAGCCCTTCGGGAACACCCTGATCCACGCTCAGGTGACCCGGGGCGCCCGGAAGGGCACACAGGTCAACCTCGCCGTCTTCGGCATGGAACCGGACTCCTCCCTGGCCCCCAGCCCCAGCCGGGGCAAGGGCCTGGAAGAGGGCGGTGCAAGCGTCGTGATCACCCAGGAGATCGCCGACCTGGGTGTGGAGATCGGGGATGTCCTGACCGCGGACAGGAGCGAGGTGCGGATGAAGGTCGTGGGCCTGGTCGACGAGGCCGTTTCCTACGGCCACATCGGCGTCGTCTACACCGACCTCGACACCTGGCGTCACCTGCACTACGGCCTGCCGGGCGACCTGCCCGAGGCCGCGCGCCGGCAGGCCACGGCCGTCGCCCTGACCCTGAAGCCGGACGCCGACGTCAGCGCCGTGGAGAAGGCGACCGCCACCCGCGCCGACACCAAGGAGGCCACCTTCGACGCCTCTCCCGGCTACGCGGCCGAGTCGAGCACCATGGCCCTGATCAAGGGCTTCCTGTACGCCATCTCCGCCTTGGTCGTCGGTGCGTTCTTCACCGTCTGGACGATCCAGCGCAAGGCCGAGATCGCCCTGCTGAAGGCGCTCGGCGCCCCCACCGGATACATCCTGCGCGACGCGCTCGCCCAGGTCGTCGTCGTGCTCGTCGGCGCCACGGCCGTCGGCACCGCCGTCGGTCTGGCCCTGGGAAGCGCGATGGTCGGCAAGGCCCCCTTCTCGCTCTCCGCCCCGGCCGTCGCCACCTCTTCCGGCCTTCTGATCGGCTTCGGGACCGTGGGCGCCGCCGCCGCCGTCCGCCGCATCACCGCCGTCGACCCCCTGACCGCTCTGGGAGCCGCCCGATGACCACGCCCTCCACTGATCACCGAGCCGCCCCGGACGCCGTGGGCTCCGGCGGACTGCGCCTGGACGACGTCACCCTCGTCCTGGGGGACGGCGACACCGCCGTCACCGCCCTCGACCACGTCAGCCTGAACGTCGCCCCCGGCGAATTCGTCGCCGTCGTCGGCCCGTCGGGCTCCGGCAAGTCCAGCCTTCTCGCCGTCGCCGGCGGCCTTCAGCGGCCCACCTCGGGCACCGTGCACATCGCCGGCACCGAACTGACCGCCCTGTCGGACAAGGAGCGCACCGCGGCACGCCGCCGTCACATCGGCTTCGTCTTCCAGCAGTCGAATCTGCTGGCCTCCCTGACGGTCAGGGAACAGCTCCTGCTGCCCCTGCACATCGACGGCCGTCTCGACGCCGCGGCCCGGGCCCGAGCCGACGAACTCCTCGAGGCGGTCGATCTCACGCACCGCGCCGGCTCCCGCCCGCACCAGCTGTCCGGAGGCGAACGCCAGCGCGCGGGGCTGGCCCGGGCCCTGATGACCTCTCCCGCCGTGCTGCTGGTGGACGAACCCACCTCCGCTCTGGACCGGGCGCGTTCGGCCGAGGCGGTGCGGCTGATCGCCGAGCAGACCCATGAGCACGGCACGGCCACGGTCATGGTCACCCACGACACGGCGATAATGGACGCCGCCGACCGGGTCCACGAGATGGTCGACGGTCGCCTGTCCTGACCGGAGCCGCAGACCGGCACCCCAGCCGCAGACCGGCACTTCACTCCGGCTCCGTCCGCCTCCCAGGAGTCCGCCTCGTATGCCGAAGATCAATGCCTCCACCGTCGCCGAGCACCGTGCCCAGCAGCGCGAGGCACTGATCGAGGCAGCGATCGACATCCTGGTGAACGAGGGCGCCGCCGCCGTCACCCCGGCGGCGGTCGGCGCCCGCGCGGGTCTGGCCCGCTCCAGCGTGTACCAGTACTTCGACTCCTCGGCGGCCCTCCTGGCCACCATCACGGAGGAGGCCTTCCGGCGCTCCAACGAGGCGATCGCCCGCGCCATGGCCACCGCGAACAGCCCGATGGAACGCATCGAGGCGTTCTTCAGGGAAAGCCTCCGCCTCGGCGCCGAAGGCGCGCACCGGCCCGCCATCGCCCTGATGAGCGCCGGCCTTCCCCCCGCCTGCCAGGAACGGCTGATGGAACTCCACGCGGAGCACGTCGAGCCGTTCCGCACAGCCGTACGGCAGCTCGGCACCCCCGAACCCATGCTTACGGCCGATCTGATCGCCGGGATGCTGCACATGGCCCTCGCCGCCCTCGAGCGCGGCGCCCCGCTCGACACCGTGACGGAACGCACTCTCGCTCTCGTGCGCCGCTGTCTCGCTCCGACGACGGGGCGCTGAAGCGGGCATTCTGCCGGTCCGGAGGCGTCCGCCCCTGCAAGTGGCGGATGCGGGCCAGGTCCGAGCTGGCCGCCCGCGGGCTTCAGGCCCCTCGTTGGCCCACATCCGCCAGTCGTCGCCCGCATCCGCCGAAACGCGTGGGGGCGGAACGCGCCTCGCGGCGCGTTCCGCCCCCGGCTCACTGCCTCACGGACGTCACGTCGACGTGCTGCGGCGCCTCCGGGCGCCCGGGCGGCGTTCGCTCGGGCGGGTGACCGGGTCGCCCGCCGCCAGGGCCGCCAGGCGGCGCTTGGCGCCGAAGTCGGCCAGGGCCTCGGCCAGCTTGTGAACCGAGGGCTCGGGGGCCATCACGTCCACGCGCAGACCGTGCTCCTCGGCAGTCTTGGCCGTCGCCGGGCCGATACAGGCGATCACCGTCACGTTGTGCGGCTTGCCCGCGATGCCGACCAGGTTCCGCACCGTCGACGACGAGGTGAACAGCACCGCGTCGAAGCCGCCGCCCTTGATGGCCTCCCGGGTCTCGGCCGGCGGAGGAGACGCCCGCACCGTGCGGTAGGCGGTGACGTCGTCGACCTCCCACCCGAGCTCGACCAGACCCGCGACCAGCGTCTCCGTGGCGATGTCCGCACGCGGCAGGAAGACACGGTCGATCGGGTCGAAGACCGGGTCGTACGGAGGCCAGTCCTCCACCAGTCCGCGCGCCGACTGCTCACCGCTGGGGACCAGGTCCGGCCGCACCCCGAAGTCGATCAGGGCCTTGGCCGTCTGCTCGCCGACCGCCGCGACCTTGATGCCCGCGAAGGCACGCGCGTCGAGGCCGTACTCCTCGAACTTCTCGCGGACCGCCTTGACCGCGTTGACCGAGGTGAACGCGATCCACTCGTAGCGGCCCGTGACCAGGCCCTTGACCGCGCGCTCCATCTGCTGGGGCGTCCGCGGCGGCTCGACGGCGATCGTCGGGACCTCGTGCGGCACGGCACCGTAGGAGCGCAGCTGCTCGGAGAGCGCGGGCGCCTGCTCCTTGGTGCGCGGCACGAGGACCTTCCAGCCGAACAGCGGCTTGGACTCGAACCACGACAGCTGGTCGCGCTGGGCCGCGTCGGCGCGCTCGCCGACCACGGCTATCACCGGCCGGTGGCCCTCCGGGGAGGGCAGGACCTTGGCCTGCTTCAGGGTCTGCGCGATCGTGCCGAGGGTCGCCGTCCAGGTGCGCTGCCGGGTCGTCGTACCAGAGATCGTCACCGTCAGCGGGGTGTCCGGCTTGCGGCCGGCCGCGACCAGCTCGCCGGCCGTCGCGGCGATCGTGTCCAGCGTCGCGGACACGACGACCGTGCCCTCGGAGGCGCCCACCTCCATCCAGCAGCGCTCCGAGGCGGTGCGGGCGTCCACGAAGCGGACGTCCATGCCCTTGGCGCCCCGCAGCGGCACCCCGGCGTACGCGGGCACGCCGACGGAGGTCGCGACACCGGGAACGACCTCGAAGGGAATGCCCGCGGCGGAGCAGGCGAGCATTTCCTCCGTGGTGTACGTATCAAGTCCCGGGTCCCCGAGCACCGCACGCACGACCCGCTTGCCGCCCCGCGCGGCCTCCATGACAAGATGTGCGGCATCCCGCGTCGCAGGGGTCCCGGCGGTCGTCGATGTGCCGTCGACGACCGTGAGCTGGGGTGTGCCCGTGCCCAGAACCGGGTTCGACGAAGGGTCCGGGTCCGTGGGCACGACGGTGACGCCCGGCTTGGCGTGCGGGCGCACGACCTCGAGCACCTCGTGCTCGGCGGCCAGGACGTCCGCGTTCGCCAGCGCCTCGACGGCGCGCAGTGTCAGGAGTCCCGGATCCCCGGGGCCGGCACCCAGGAAGGTGACGTGCCCGTGTTCAGGACTGACGGCGGAAAGGGCGGTGGGGCTCACAGTGCTCGCTCCCCCATCAGACCGGCCGCGCCCTGGGCGAGCATCTCGGCGGCGAGCTCGCGGCCGAGAGCCATGGCCTCGTCGTGTGTCCGGGGCACGGGACCGGTGGTGGACAGCTGCACCAGCGCGGAGCCGTCGGGCCTGCCGACGACACCCCGCAGGCGCATTTCCTTGACAGTCTGCCCGTCGCCCTGGGGGTCCCCCCACTCGAGCGGATCCGAGAGTGGGGGAAAGTCGGCCAATGCGCCGACGGGGGCGCTGCAACCGGCCTCCAGGGCGGCGAGCAGTGAGCGCTCGGCCGTCACGGCGGCCCGCGTGTGCGGGTCGTCGAGCTCGGCGAGCGCGGCGGCGAGGTCCGGGTTGTCCGTGGCGCACTCGACCGCCAGGGCCCCCTGGCCGGGGGCGGGCAGCATGACGTCGACCGGCAGGAAGTCGGTCACCTCGTCGCTGCGGCCGACCCGGTTCAGTCCGGCGGCGGCCAGGACGACCGCGTCGAGCTCGCCCTTCTCGACGAAGCCGATGCGGGTGTCGACGTTGCCCCGGATCGGGACCGTCTCGATGGTGAGGCCGTGGGCGCGGGCGTACCCGTTCAGCTGGGCCATGCGGCGCGGCGAACCCGTGCCGATGCGAGCCCCGGCGGGCAGGTCGGTGAACTTCAGCGCGTCCCGGGCGACGAGCACGTCTCTCGGGTCCTCGCGCTCCGGGATGGCGGCCAGGACCAGGTCCTCGGGCTGCGTGGTGGGCAGGTCCTTGAGCGAGTGCACCGCGAAGTCCACCTCACCGCGCTGCAGCGCCTCGCGCAGCGCGGCCACGAACACGCCCGTGCCGCCGATCTGCGCCAGGTGCTCACGGGAGATGTCGCCGTAGGTGGTGACCGGGACGAGCTCGACGGGCCGTCCGGTCACCTGGCTCACGGCGTCCGCGACCATCCTGGACTGGGCCATGGCGAGCTTGCTGCGCCTGGTCCCGAGCCTCAGTGCCTTCTCAGTCATGCTGGCCCTCGGTTCTTGCGGTGCTTCTCGGAGTCGTTGTCGGCCCGGGAGACGGAGGCCACCGTCTCCGGATCGAGATCGAACAGGGTGCGCAGTGCGTCGGCGTACCCGGCGCCGCCGGGCTCGGCCGCGAGCTGCTTGACCCTGACGGTCGGTGCGTGCAGCAGTTTGTCGACAACTCTCCGCACGGTCTGGGTGATCTCCGCCCGCTGCTTGTCGTCGAGGCCGGGCAGCCGCCCCTCCAGGCGGGCGATCTCGCTGCTGACGACGTCGGCGGCCATGGCGCGCAGGGCGACCACGGTGGGCGTGATGTGCGCCGCCCGCTGGGCCGCCCCGAAGGCCGCGACCTCGTCGGAGACGATACGGCGGACCTGGTCGACGTCGGCGGCCATCGGGGCGTCGGCGGAGGCCTCCGCCAGCGACTCGATGTCCACCAGACGCACCCCGGCCAGGCGGTGCACGGCCGCGTCGACATCGCGCGGCATGGCGAGGTCGAGGACGAAGAGGACCGGCTCGGGCCGCACGGCGGCGACCGGCTCGGGCCTGCGGTGCTCGGGGACACGGCCGACGGTGGCCGCGGTCGCGGCGAGCGCGGCGATCAGCTCGGCGTCGGCCTGGGGGTCGGCCCCGGCCCGGGCGGCCTCACGGCGGTCGGCGGTGCCGTTGTCCACCCAGGCGCCGTGCTGCTCCAGGGTGGCCGCGTCCATGCCGGCGACGGCGGACTCGCCCATCAGGGAGAAGCCCGGCTCGGCCGCGGCCGGGCCCAGCGGGGTCTCGCGGACGTCCTGCTTCACCGCCGTACGGCCGCTGTCGGGCCGCTGCGTGTCGTCCTCGACGACGGCCGCGGGTGCGCCGGTACGGCCCTCGACCGCGGCGGCGATCGTCTCGGCGCTCAGGACGAGTCCGGTCGCGCCGGTGCAGGAGACGACGACATCTGCACGTGTCAGTTCGGCCGGTACGGCGTCCATCGGTATCGCGCGGGCCCGCAGGTCCGTGTCACCGCCCTCGGTGAGGATCCGGGCGAGACGCTCGGCGCGCTCCCGCGTGCGGTTGGCGATCACCACCTCGGCGACGCCGGCCCGCGCGAGCGTGGCGGCGGCCAGTGACGACATCGAACCGGCGCCGATGACCAGGGCCTTCCTGCCGCGTGCCCAGGCCGGTACGTCCTTGCTCCGGGACAGCTGCTCCAGGCCGAAGGTGACCAGGGACTGCCCGGCGCGGTCGATGCCGGTCTCGGAGTGGGCGCGCTTGCCCACCCGCAGGGCCTGCTGGAACAGGTCGTTCAGCAGCCGTCCGGCGGTGTGCAGCTCCTGGGCGCGGGCCAGGGCGTCCTTGATCTGGCCGAGGATCTGTCCCTCGCCGACGACCATCGAGTCCAGGCCGCAGGCCACCGAGAACAGGTGGTGGACGGCCCGGTCCTCGTAGTGCACATAGAGATAGGGGGTGAGCTCCTCCAGGCCGACCCCGCTGTGCTGGGCGAGCAGCGTGGACAGCTCGGCGACGCCGGCGTGGAACTTGTCCACGTCGGCGTACAGCTCGATGCGGTTGCAGGTGGCCAGCACGGCGGCCTCGGTGGCCGGCTCGGCGGCCACGGTGTCCTGCGCCAGCTTGACCTGGTCGTCCACGCTCAGCGAGGCGCGCTCCAGGACGCTGACCGGAGCGCTGCGGTGGCTCAGTCCGACGACGAGGAGACTCATGCCGGCATCACCGCGGGCATGTCCCCGTCGGGTCCCTGGTCGGTGGACTCGTCGCGGCCCACGGTGGTCTGGGGAAGGACGCCCCCGCCGACGGCCTCCCCGCCGGCCTTGCGCTGCTCGTGGAAGGCGAGGATCTGCAGCTCGATGGAGAGGTCGACCTTGCGCACGTCGACGCCCTCGGGGACGTTCAGCACGGTCGGCGCGAAGTTCAGGATGGAGGTGACGCCGGCGGCCACGAGCCGGTCGCAGACCTGCTGGGCGGCGCCCGCGGGGGTCGAGATCACGCCGATCGAGACGCCGTTCTCCCGGACGACCCGCTCCAGCTCGTCGGAGTGCTGGACCGGAATGCCGGCGACGGGCTTGCCGGTCATGGCCGGGTCGGCGTCTATGAGCGCGGCGACCCGGAAACCGCGGGAGGCGAACCCGCCGTAGTTGGCGAGGGCGGCGCCCAGGTTTCCGATCCCGACGATCACAACCGGCCAGTCCTGGGTCAGGCCGAGTTCACGGGAGATCTGGTACACGAGATACTCGACGTCGTACCCCACTCCACGGGTCCCGTAGGAACCGAGGTACGAGAAGTCCTTGCGCAGCTTGGCGGAGTTGACCCCCGCGGCTGCCGCGAGCTCCTCGGAGGAAACCGTGGGGACCGAGCGCTCGGACAGTGCGGTCAGGGCTCGGAGATACAGCGGAAGCCGGGCGACGGTGGCCTCGGGAATCCCTCGGCTACGGTTCGCCGGTCGGTGAGTTCGGCCAGTTGCCACGGTGCTCCTGCGGGTAGAGCGAGGCTGTGGGCGGTCATACGTCCGCAGACCGCCCCGTCGACAGCAGGCTATGTCTTTGTGAACGTGTGCACAAAGATGGTGTCCGATTTGTCCGGCCAACGTGACCGGGGTCACGCACCCCTGGCGCAGGCGTGGAGAACCAGCGCCTGGGCGCCGCTGCTCCTTCATTGCTGGGGGCAAAACCGACACTCTCCTTCGTGATCGCCGCCCCCGAGACCAAGACGCCGTCGATCCTAAACAACTTCTCGTTGCTCTGGGCATCCAGTGGTTCGGCGGTTCGACTAACTGGTGAGCGCCTTGCGCAGCCGCTCCTCGTTCACTCGCCAGAAGGTGTGCTGCTCCCCGTCGACGAGTACGACGGGAATCTGCTCCCAGTACCGGTCGTACAGCTCCCGGTCCTCGGTGATGTCCTTCTGCTCCCAGGGGACGCCGAGGTCGGCGCACACCTTCTCCACGACGGCCTGTGCGTCGTCGCACAGATGACAGCCCGGCTTGCGGACCAGGGTGACGAGCCGGTCCCGGGGCTCGGAGGACTTGCGGCGAAAGATGGGGCTCATGTCGGCCATTCTCACCCCGTCGCGCCTCCACGGAACCCCGCCGGCACCGGATGCCGCCCGCGGCACCGGCCTGCCCCGTCCGGGTGACGACACGCCGTCCGTACGAGTTCTTCGACTGCTTCGTTACCCGGAGTTCACGCCCGTGCGGCGTCACGGCTCCGGAACCGCCGGACGAACTGGCTATGCTCAGCGCCATGGCCGCTCTAGGATGGCTCACTCCCCGTAGACGCTCCGCCACGGCACGCAGCGTGCTGGCCGGCGAGGCCTCGGCGGAGGCAGCCCGCACGTCCTCCCAGGAGGCAGAGGCTCCGCCGTCCCCCGACAAGGAGGAGGCGGAGTTCCCGGTGCGCGGGGACGACCGGGCCGCCGCGTTCTTCGACCTGGACAACACCGTCATGCAGGGCGCCGCGCTGTTCCACTTCGGCCGGGGCCTGTACAAGCGGAAGTTCTTCGACACCCGCGACCTCATCAAGTTCGCCTGGCAGCAGGCGTGGTTCCGGCTGGCCGGGGTGGAGGACCCCGACCACATGCAGGACGCGCGCGACTCGGCGCTGTCGATCGTGCAGGGCCACCGGGTCTCCGAACTGAAGGCGATCGGCGAGGAGATCTACGACGAGTACATGGCCGAGCGGATCTGGCCCGGCACCCGCGCGCTCGCCCAGGCCCACCTGGACGCCGGCCAGAAGGTGTGGCTGGTCACGGCCGCGCCGGTGGAGATCGCGCAGGTCATCGCCCGCCGTCTGGGTCTGACCGGTGCGCTGGGCACGGTCGCGGAGTCCATCGACGGCGTCTACACCGGCCGCCTGGTCGGCGAGCCGCTGCACGGACCCGCGAAGGCGGAGGCGGTCCGCGCCCTGGCCGCCGCGGAGGGCCTGGACCTCTCCCGCTGCGCCGCCTACAGCGACTCCCACAACGACATCCCCATGCTGTCCCTGGTCGGCCACCCCTACGCCGTCAACCCCGACGCCAAGCTCCGCCGCCACGCCCGCCAGATGGACTGGCGTCTGCGCGACTACCGCACCGGCCGCAAGGCGGCCAAGGTCGGCATCCCCGCGGCAGCGGGTGTCGGCGCGGTCGCCGGCGGCACGGCGGCGGCCATCGCCCTCCACCGCCGCCGCCGCTGACCCCACGGCCCACGGCTTCCCCGCTCCTTCGGTCCCGTAGCGGTCCAGCCCCGCGGCGGTTCTCCACCCCGCGGCGGGGAAACGTCCTTCCGTCCTCCCGGCGCTTCCGTCCTCCCGGCGCCGGAGTGCTCCTCAGGAGCGGCGCGGCCGGGCCCCGCACCAGCAGCGCCTGGAGCACGGGGGGTGAGCGGGCCGGACCGCACGGGCGGCGGCACCGGATCGTCGAGCACCGCGGCGAGGGCGGCCAGTGCCGTGGCACGCCGCAGCGGGCTGACGCCCTCGGCGCTCATGTGCAGCAGCAGGCCGAGCGACCACAGGCCGGACGCGGGGTCGTCGTCCTTGAGTGCGACGTCCCGGTGCGGCACGGTGTCGCGCGCCCGCCGGACCGTGCCCGCTCCGCCGCTTCCGGGCCGTTCCACCACCTGGAACCGCCCGTCCACCAGCTCTCCCCCCGCACTCGTGCCACCAGGTCGGCCACGCGCTCGTGGCCAGGTGTTCCTTGGCGGTGAACTGCCAGGATCCGTCCCGGAGTCACCCCAAATACGGAACGGATCGATCAGAAAACGGTCGCTCTTCGTCGCTCCATCAGGCGTCATTCGGTTACAGAAGCGACGTAATCGATGATTTGAGCAACCCGGTGTAATGGAGCCTGCACGAAGCGTTATTCTCCTCAGACGCAAACCGGTACCCCTCCGTCGCCACGACGGGTGAGAAGGTCCCGCACTGCACGTGATGGAAGCTCTGCCTCTGGGAGTCCCGTGTACCCACACGTCGGGGTTGACGCCTCGGGCCTGGCCACGCTCCGCGCAATGGTCCTGGACCTGCTGCGCGACCTCGTCCCCACCGCGTACGCCGGCCCCGCCTTCGCCACGGCCGCACCCGTGGGCCCGTGCTACGCGCTGACCGGCAGCATGGAACAGGGGCCGGTCCACCGCACCGCCGTCGAGGGGCGGCGGGCGGGGGAGACACGGCCGGTCGGCAGACGGGGACGCGCCGCGGGGACCGCCGTCCGGCGTCCGGCCGCGGACAGCGACAGCGCCCGCATGATGGAGCTCGTGGAGCGCGCCCAGGCCGGTGAGCCCGAGGCCTTCGGCCGCCTCTACGACCAGTACAGCGACACCGTGTACCGGTACATCTACTACCGCGTCGGCGGCAGGGCGACCGCCGAGGACCTCACCAGTGAGACCTTTCTGCGCGCCCTGCGCCGTATCGGCACCTTCACCTGGCAGGGACGCGACTTCGGCGCCTGGCTCGTCACCATCGCCCGCAACCTGGTCGCCGACCACTTCAAGTCCAGCCGCTTCCGTCTCGAGGTCACCACCGGTGAGATGCTCGACGCCAACGAGGTCGAACGCTCCCCGGAGGACTCCGTCCTGGAGTCCCTGTCCAACGCCGCGCTCCTGGACGCCGTACGGCGGCTCAACCCCCAGCAGCAGGAGTGCGTCACGCTCCGCTTCCTCCAGGGCCTGTCCGTCGCCGAGACCGCCCGGGTGATGGGCAAGAACGAGGGCGCCATCAAGACCCTCCAGTACCGGGCCGTCCGCACCCTGGCCCGGCTGCTCCCGGACGACGCCCGCTGATCCACCCCCACCCGGCGACGGCCCTCAACTCACCTTTTCCAAAGGCACGTTGACTTCTTCAACGGATCCCGTGCCGTCCGTAACCCAGGTGCCGAGTCGCTCGTTGTGCGGGATAGAGGCTCCCTGTGGTCACGCCTTGGCCAATCCTGATCATTCGTTCGTATGGGCGCGGTCGTGGACGTGCAACCCTCAGAACGCCCGGGGAGTCGACCGTCATGACGAGAGGAGGTGCCGCCAGTGATCGCGAACCTATCGGCGCACCGGCGGGCGAACGCCTTCGCCCGGGCCCTGGAGGAGCTGTCCGACCAGGGCACGGCGGCCGAGCAGTCCGAAGGACCAGCACCGGCCCCGGCTGCCGCGGAGCAGACCGAGCAGGGCCGTCTGCTGGCCCTCGCCACTGCTCTGGACGCGCTGCCCCGGCCGGAGCTGGATCCTGAGGTCAAGGCCGTCCAGCGGGCCCGCCTGGTGGCCGCGATGGAGGCCATGCTGCAGGAGAGCGCCGCGGGCGAAGCGATCGATGCATCGGTGCCCGGACAGCGGTCCCATCGGGCCAAGGACGACCAGCGGGCGAGCGGCCCGGGGAGACTCTGGCCGCGTACACGGCTCGGCAAGACACTGGCCGCCGGCGGGCTCAGCCTCGGTGTGGCCGCGGGAGCCTTCGGAGGAGTGGCCGCCGCCAGCTCCGACGCCCTCCCGGGTGACTCCCTGTACGGCCTCAAGCGCGGCATCGAGGACTTCAAACTCACCTACCTGACCGACGGCGCCGACGAGCAGGGCCGGGCCCATCTCGCCCTGGCCTCCACCCGGCTGAGCGAGGCCCGCAGACTGCTGGACCGCGGCCGCGGCCGCCCCCTCGACCGCGAGTCGCTCGGTGAGATCCGCCGCACCCTGTCCGGAATGCGGCACGAGGCCGCCGAGGGCCACCGCCTGCTGCACGAGGCGTACGAGCGCAACCCCGACTCCCTGGGCCCCATCCAGGCCCTCTCCACCTTCTCCCGGACCCACCGTGCGACCTGGGGCGAGGTGCGCGACCGGCTGCCCGCGCAGCTCGAGGACGTCAGTCGGCAGGTGTCGTCGGTGTTCGACGCCATAGACGAAGAGGTCGCCCCGCTGCGGTCGCTGCTGCCCCGGCCCGCCACACCGGACAGCGACGACGGCGAACGGCACGCCACCAGCCCGGCGCCGTCCCCCGCAGCCTCCGGTACTGGCCCGTCCGCCGTCCGGCCCAGTACCGGCAGCGACACCTCCCCCAGCAGCCGGCACCCCGGCGACGCCGGCTCCGGTCCGTCGGCCGGCGCCGAGGACAGGGGTCTGATCGGCGGCAGCACCGGCGATCTGCTCGACCCGCCCGGACTCGACGGCACCCCCTCGCCGTCCGTGAGCAGGCCGGTCCCCAGCGCCCCCGAGGTGACCGTCCCGCCCCTGCTCCCGGGCCTGCTGCCCGGCTTCGGCATCGAGGCGGAGGACGCCGAGTAGCGGCGGCCGTACGGCCGACCCGTACGACGGGGTGCCCCTCCGGGCGAGGGGCACCCCGTCGTCGTGGAACGGTGGAACGGCACGGCCCGGAGGAACGGACGGCCGGGCCGGCCGGATCGGCCGGCTCGGAGGAACGGTCAGAAGAACACAACGGTCAGAAGAACACGGACCGGCGCTGCACCAGCAGCTTGTACAGCGTGTGCTGGATCTGTTCACGGACCTGGTCGGTCAGGTTGAACATCAGCATCGGGTCCTCGGCCGCCTCCGGCGGATAGCCGTCCGTCGGAATCGGCTCGCCGAACTGGATGGTCCACTTCGTCGGCAGCGGGATCATGCCCAGGGGCCCCAGCCACGGAAAGGTCGGCGTCAGCGGGAAGTACGGGAAACCCAGCAGCCGCGCGAGGGTCTTGGCGTTGCCGATCATCGGGTAGATCTCCTCGGCCCCGACGATCGAGCACGGAATGATCGGCACGCCCTTGCGCAGAGCGGTGGAGACAAAGCCGCCCCGGCCGAAGCGCTGCAGCTTGTAGCGCTCGCTGAAAGGTTTCCCGATGCCCTTGAAGCCCTCCGGCATCACTCCGACCAGCTCTCCCTGCCCGAGCAGCCGCTCGGCGTCCTCCGTGCACGCCAGCGTGTGGCCGAGCTTGCGGGCGAGCTCGTTGATCACCGGCAGGACGAAGACCAGGTCGGCCGCGAGCAGCCGCAGATGCCGGTCCGCGGGATGGTGGTCGTGCACGGCGACCTGCATCATCAGCGCGTCCAGCGGCAGCGTGCCGGAGTGGTTGGCGACGATCAGCGCACCGCCCTTGGCGGGGATGTTCTCGATGCCCTTCACATCGACCCGGAAGTACTTCTCGTACAACGGCCGCAGCAGGGACATCAGGACCTGCTCGGTGAGCTCGGCGTCGTAGCCGAAGTCGTCGACCTCGTAGTCCCCGGTGAGCCGGCGGCGCAGAAACGCCAGACCGCTCGCGATGCGCTGCTCCAGTCCGCCGTCCCGGGCCGGTCCGCCCGGCCGCTGTGACGGCTGTTCCCCGCCCGCCTCGGGGGCGGCGTCCTGCGCGGCCTCCCGGACGGGCAGAGCCTTGACCTCGCGGACCGCCGCGGGCTCGCCGCCGCCGCGCCGGGTGCCCGGGCCCCGGCGTCGTGACGGTCGCTGTGCGGAGCCCCCGCGGGACCGGTCGTCGTCGAACGGAATGACCTTGGCGTCCGCCATGGTTGCTGCGCTCCTCAGTCGGCGCTCTGCGTCGGGGAATGGGTCGTCACGTGGCCGCTGCCCCGCTGGGCCAGCACGGCGGCCCTGTCGATGACCCCCGCGAGTGTCTCCGGCGGCAGCAGCCCGGGACCACGGCTGCGGGCGAACTCCGCGAAGGTCTCCGCGGTCGTGTACCTGGGTTCGAATCCGAGTATGTCGCGCATCTGGTCCGTGGCCACGACCCGGCCGTGGGTCAGCAGCCGGATCTGCTCGGGTGAGAAGTCCGTCACACCCAGCGTACGCATCAGCGAGCCCGCCCACGTGACGGCGGGCAGCAGCAGCGGCACCGTGGGCCGCCCGAGCCGGCGTGAGCACTGCGAGAGCAGCAGCACACCGTCGCCGGCGATGTTGAACGTGCCGCTGTTGAGCGTGCCGCGGCGCGGCTCCTGCGAGGCGATCCGCAGCACCTCGACCACGTCGTCCTCGTGCACGAACTGCAACCGCGGGTCGTAGCCGAACACCGTCGGCAGGACCGGCAGCGAGAAGTACGAGGCCAGCGGCGTGTCCGCGGAGGGGCCGAGGATGTTGGCGAAGCGCAGCACGCACACGGCGACGTCCGGCCGCCGCCGGGCGAAGCCCCGCACATACCCCTCGACCTCCACCATGTCCTTCGCGAAGCCGCCGCTGGGCAGCGACTTGGGCGGGGTGGTCTCGGTGAACACGGCCGGGTCCCGGGGCGCGGAGCCGTAGACGTTGGTGCTGGACTTCACCACCAGCCGCTTGACCGACGGGGACTTCTGGCAGGCGCCGAGCAGCTGCATGGTGCCGATGACATTGGTCTCCTTGACCGCGGCCCGGCTGCCGCCGCCCAGCGCGATGCCGGTCACGTCCAGGTGGACGACCGTGTCGGCGGCCGTCTCGGCGAGCACCCGTGCGATCGCGGGCTGCCGGATGTCCACCTGGATGAAGTCGGCGCCGCCCAGATGGTGCTCGGGCCGGACCGCGTCCACGGCGACCACCCGGTCGACCTGCGGGTCACGCTGGATGCGCCGGACGAACCGGCCCGCGAGCCGACGGGCCGCTCCGGTCACGAGCACGACCTGTCCCAAGACCAGTGCCTTCCTTCCCGCCTGGCTTTCTGCCCCGTACCCGCGCGGGGTTTCCCCGGCGCGTCCTCGGCGCGATCAACCTATCGGTTCGATCCACCGGTTCGATCGATCAACCTACCGGTTCGATGTCGCGCCGGGATGACCGCCTGATGCATGCGGTGACCACGGGCACGCGAGTACGAACTTACCGGGCCGTCCGGCGTCCGACCTCCTGGGACGCGCATGGCCCCCCACCGGATCCGGTGGGGGGCCACAGACACGCTTGCGCGGCGTTGCGCACCTCGAGGCGAGTTGCGCGCCTCGAAGCGACCGGCGTCCTGACTACTTCTTGTTACGACGCTGGACGCGCGTGCGCTTGAGCAGCTTGCGGTGCTTCTTCTTGGCCATCCGCTTCCGCCGCTTCTTGATAACAGAGCCCACGACTACCCTCGCTCACTTCTCTCTCATTACTCGGTGTTGGGCGCCATGGGCCCATACGACCTTGATGAGGGGCTATAGCCTACCCGCCCGAGTACCGAGATCGTCAATCGAGGTCGCCGTCAGGCGGTTTCCACCCCCACATAGCTGTCACGGAGGTACTCGTGGACCGCTTGCTCCGGGACGCGGAAGGACCGCCCCACCCGGATCGCGGGCAGATGACCGCTGTGCACCAGCCGGTACACGGTCATCTTCGACACTCGCATGACCGAGGCGACTTCCGCCACGGTAAGGAACTGAACCTCGTTCAGAGGCCTTTCGCCAGCTTCAGCCATGACACACCTGAACCTTCCGCACTCGACGGCCACCGGCTTCCCCTTCCGGTGACGCTTCGTCGCTGCGTGCTCACTCCCCAGACTAGGGGCGGGTGATGCGAGTGGGGAAGAGGTGCACCCATCGGCGGCCTACTGTGACAGACACGCTCGTTTGAGTACGTAGCGGGCCAGTGGGCGGTAGTAGGCGGACCGGACAGAGTCATCAAGTGGAACGACGACGGACACCCGCCCCTCGGCCTGCCCCACGAAGGGCGCGGGGTCGTTCGTGTCGGCCGGCCCCATGGCCTCGAACCCCAGCTGACCTGCGCCGCAGACCCAGCCGTGATCTCCGATCACCAGCTTCGGCAGCGGTCCGCCGGCGTCTGCGGCCGCGGCGAGCGCGAGCCGAACCGGGAGCGGCGAGTGGGTGTGCGCGCCGGGCTCACAACCGGGGCGCTCCCCTTCGCACGGCCGGACCAGGGCGACTCCTCGTACGTACTCGAGGCGGTGGGGACGTAGCCCGAACCGGGTCGTTATGTCGATACAGCGACCCTGCGCCGGAGTGAGAACGGCACATCCCGCTGCCGACAGGGCATTCGCCAGCGCGGCGTAGAAACCGAGCAGCCGGTGCGGGTGCCCGGTGCCGAGGAGCACGGGCTCGCCGCGCCGGGCGGCCGCGCCGAGCCGGTCCGCGAAGGCGTCCAGCGCGGCGAGGGTCAGCTCCGGATCGATCACATCATGGCCGAAGGTGTACGCGGGATCGGCCGAAACCCCGCACCTGTGCGCCATCAGCTCGAGCAGGTCCTGCTGCCGCCAGTCCCCCTCGGGGTCGATTCCGATCAGCACCCGGGGGTCACGGGCCGCGAACAGCCGGTAGCTCCGCAGACTGTCCTCACGCGAGGTCCGCACGGTCCCGGCAAGGCCGGTCCGCAGAAGATGGGCACGCAACGCGGCGGTACTCGGCACGGGAGCGATGGTGGCGCACTCCCGCCCAGGACGCCCGGGGAACCCACGAACACCGCACAGTCGGCGTAACGCCCGGCCCCTCGGCCGCCACCAGGCCGCTCGTTCCCCGGCCGCTGGGCCGCTCTCGTCTCCTCGGTCCGCGGGCAGCCGGCCGCCCCTGGCCCCGGGCCGGCCCACGGCACGGCCGCGCCATCGGTCACGCCAGCATGCCCCGCAGCGGGAACACCGCTCGCCGCGTGGCCAGGATCGCCTGGTCCAGCCGGTCCGCGGGGTCGTACCCCTCCTCCCACGCCGACCAGGTCACCGGCCACCGCCCGTCGGTCATCCGCATCGGCCCCAACTGCCGTGTCCGCGCGAACACTTCCTTCCGCCAGCTCTCAGGAACCACCGTCTCCGGCTCCACCGGCCGCCCCACCGCGATCCCCACCAGGTGGGCCCATGAGCGGGGCACGACCTCCACCACCGCGTATCCGCCCCCGCCCAACGCGACCCACCGGCCCTCGGCGTACTCGTGCGCCAGCTCGTGGCACGCCATCTGCACCGCCCGCTGCGCGTCCAGCGACACCGCGAGATGCGCCAGCGGGTCCTCGAAGTGGGTGTCGGCCCCGTGCTGCGTCACCAGCACCTGCGGCCGGAAGTCGGCCAGCAGCTCCGGCACCACGGCATGGAACGCCCGCAGCCACCCCGCGTCCCCGGTCCCGGCCGGCAGCGCCAGGTTCACGGCGGTTCCCTCCGCGGACGGCGCCCCCGTCTCCTCCGGCCAGCCCGTCTGCGGGAACAGCGTCCGGGGGTGCTCGTGCAGCGAGATCGTCAAAACGCGCGGGTCCTCCCAGAACGCCGCCTGCACCCCGTCCCCGTGGTGCACGTCCACATCGATGTACGCGACCCGCTCGGCGCCCAGCTCGAGCAGCCGCGCGATCGCCAGCGCGGCGTCGTTGTACACACAGAAGCCGGACGCGCTGCCCGGCATCGCGTGGTGCAGCCCGCCGGCGAAGTTCACCGCGTGCAGCGCCTCCCCGCGCCACACCGCCTCCGCCGCGCCCACCGACTGTCCCGCGATCAGCGCGGACACCTCGTGCATGCCGGCGAAGGCCGGATCGTCGAGCGTCCCCAGCCCGTACGTCCCGTCCGCCGCCTCCGGGTTCGCCGACGCGGCCTTCACCGCCTCGATGTAGTCGTCCCGGTGGACAAGCCTCAGCGTCGACTCCCCGGCCGGCTTGCCCGCCACCAGGCGCGCCTCCCGGTCGAGCCCGAGGGCATCGACGAGTTTCCTGGTCAGGGTGAGGCGGATCGGGTCCATCGGATGGCCCGGACCGAAGTCGTACCTCGTTACTGCCTCATCCCACATCAGCTGTGCGCGGCCGCTCATGACCGCCACGGTATCGGTCGGGCCGAGGCGCGAACGACCCGGCATACAGTGCCGTCACCAGCACCAACCCCATGGGCACCAGCATGGCCCCGCGATAGCTCCAGGCGTCGCCCAGTGCGCCCACGAGCGGGGAGCCGATCAGGAAGCCCACGTAATTGAAGATGTTGAGCCGTGCGACGGCCGCGTCCGAGGCCCCCGGGAAGAGTCTTCCGGCCGCCGCGAAGGTCTGCGGCACCAGCACGCACAGCCCCATTCCCAGGAAGGTGAACCCGAGTATCCCCACCCAGGCTCCGGGCGCCCCGGCGACCACCGCGAACCCCAGCGCCGCCACCAGCGCGCCCAGCCGCACGACGGCCACGGCACCGAACCGCCGCACCCCGAAGTCCCCGACGGTCCGCCCCAGCAGCGTGGTGACCATGTACACGTTGTACGGCACGGTCGCCAGCTGCTCGGAGCCGCCCAGCGTGTCCTGGAGGTACTTCGCGCTCCAGTTGGAGACGGTCGAGTCCCCGATGTACGCGAACGTCATCACCAGGCACAGCGGCAGCAGCAGCCTGAGGGCGACGGTCCCGCCCTCGTGGGTCCCGTACCCGTTTCCGTCCCCTCCGGTCTCCTCGGACACGGCCGGAGCCCGCTCGTCGACGTACCACCGGCTCCCCACCAGGACCGCCGGCACCAGCACCGCCACCACCGGCAGATACGCCACCCACAGCGCCAGTTGCCCGTACGCCCCGGCCCAGGCCAGCGAGGCGCCCACGATCCCGCCGAGGCTGTAGGCGGCGTGGAAACCGAGCATGATGCTGCGGCCGTACGCCCGTTGCAGGCTCACGCCGAGCATGTTCATCGAGGCGTCCAGCACGCCCACGGCCAGCCCGAAAGCGGCGAGCGCGACAGCCAGCTCAACCATCCGGTCGCCCGCCCCGGCGCCGAGCAGGGACAGCAGGACGACGGGCTGGGACCAGCGCAGCAACCCGCTGGGCCGCACGCGCTTCACCAGCTGCTCGGCGGTCACGCTGCCGGCGCCGGCGAGGATCGGCACGGCGGCCAGGAACACCGGCAGCAGCGCGTCGGAGACCCCGTAGCGGTCCTGGAGGGCCGGGATGCGCGTCACGAGGAGAGCGAAGGCGACGCCTTGCGCGAAGAAGCTGAACGCCAGCGAGGCTCTCCCGTGCCGCAGCGCATCCGTCATGGCGGCGAGGGTAGGGCCCTGGACTACCGGTGGATAGATCCGGTCAAAGAGGAATGTGGTTCCGTTTTCCCGGTCGGCGTCGTGTTCCCCGGCCGGCATCGTGCCGGACGGCAGAGTCGTGCCGGACGGCAGACCGGAAGCCACGCCAGGAGCCGTTCCTGGTCCTGGCATCACGCCTGGAGCCGCCTGGGGTCGGTCATGCCAGCAGGCTCGTCAGCTCCTCCATGCGGGAGAAGAGCCGTGTGGCCTGCGCGAGCTTCGCGGCCGGTGTCATCGCCGTGAACCCGTACACCTCCATCCCGGCCGCGACGGCCGCCTGCACCCCCAGCGGGGAGTCCTCGATGACGACGCATCGTTCCGGGGCGACTCCCATCCGCTCGGCCGCGTACAGGAACAGGTCCGGCGCCGGCTTGCCTCGCCCCACGTCCTGCGCGCTGAAGATCCGCTCCTCGTCGAACCACCGGTCGAGGCCGGTCGTCCGGTGCCCCACCCGGATCCGCTCATGGCTTCCCGAGGAGGCGACACAGTACGGCGTCCCGTCCGCGACCAGCTTCTCCAGTACGGCCTCGACACCGAGCACCGGCGTCAACTCCCGCTCGAACGCGGCGAAGACCCGCGCGTGGAAGACGTCGTCGAAGTCGTCCGGCAGCCGCTGTCCCGTCCGCTCCAGGACGAGCTCGTGGACCCGGTGCATCGCCGACCCCATGTAGTCGCGGATGGAGTCCTCGTACGAGGTGGGGTGGCCCAGCTCGGTGAGATAAGCGGCCAGAAGCCGGTTGGAAATGGGCTCGCTGTCGACAAGAACGCCGTCGTTGTCGAAGATGACGAGATCGTGGCGCATATGCACGAGCTTAAACGCGGAAAGCCCCGCACCATATGGTGCGGGGCTCCCCTCATCAAATCTTGTCCGGCGGCGTCCTACTCTCCCACAGGGTCCCCCCTGCAGTACCATCGGCGCTGTAAGGCTTAGCTTCCGGGTTCGGAATGTAACCG
>NZ_BAAAHG010000059.1:0-36034 GCF_039525155.1 Streptomyces thermoalcalitolerans
CCGGTCAAGGAACCGGTCAGGAAACCGGACGAGGAACCGGACGAGAAACCGGTCAAGGAAGCGGACGAGGAACCGGGCAAGGGACCGGGCAAGGGACCGGCCGAGAAGCCGGGCGGACAGCCGGGCGGACAGCCGGGCGGGAAACCGGGCGAGGGGCCGGGCAAGGGGCCGGGCAAGGGACCCGGCGAGGAGCCGGGGCCGCGGCCCGCCCCCGCGCGGCCGGGGACGCCGGAGCCCGGACGGCGGCCCGTGCCCACGCCGGGGGAGGTGTTCCCGCGGCGGAAGCCGGGGGCGCCGGCCCGCAAGCCGCGGCAGCGCCTCGCCCGCCGTCACCCCGACCCTGTCCGTCCTGTCGTCCTGGCTACTCTGGACCCATGGACTACGTCGCCGCACTCCTTCCGCCGGCCGTGACGGCCGCGTTCTTCATCGCTGTGGTCAGGGTGATCGTGAAGTCTCAGGGCGGAGCCGCGAAGGCCAAGGAGGACGCGGCCGTGGAAGCCGCCCTCGCGCGGGCGCAGGGCAACCCCCAGGGCTCGGGGACCGGCGCCTCCACCGACGCCTGAGGGGCGCCTCACCCGGCGTACGGCTCCGCTCCCGATGGGACGCGTGCCCTTTTTGTCCGCATCGGGTGATAAAAGTGCTTGTTCAACACGCCATAGCCGGGATCTCCCATTAGGGTGTCGAGATGTGCCTCGGCCTCTGGGAGAACTCGAAGACGCGGTCATGACGCGGGTGTGGAAGTGGAACCGCCCGGTGACCGTCCGGGAAGTCCTGGAAGACCTCCAGCGAGAGCGCTCCATCGCGTACACCACCGTGATGACCGTTCTGGACAACCTCCATCAGAAGGGCTGGGTGCGCCGCGAGGCGGAGGGCCGGGCCTATCGATATGAGGCCGTCTCCACCCGCGCCGCCTACGCCGCCGCACTGATGAACGAGGCCTGGTCCCGCAGCGACAACCCGGCCGCCGCTCTTGTCGCCTTCTTCGGCATGATGAGCGACGAACAACGGCAGGCCCTGCGCGATGCCGTACGCATGGTGGAAGGCGGCACCGAAGTCCCCGCCCCCGCTTCCGGAGAACAACCCGCCGAAGAGTCCGCCGAGAAGCCCGGCGAAGAGTCCGCCGAAGTCGTGAGGGAAGTCCCGGATACCGCCGAAGCCGCGGATACCGGTGACGAGAACCCCGGCTCGGCGTCGGGCGGTCGCGGACGATAGCGTCCGCTCATGTCCGCAGAGCGTCCCGAAGAGACCACGAAAGCCATCACCGTCCGGCGCGCCCGAACCAGCGATGTCCGGGCCGTGCGCCGGCTGCTCGACACCTACGTTCGCGACGGTATCCTGCTCGACAAAGCAACGGTGACCCTTTACGAGGACATCCAGGAGTTCTGGGTCGCCGAACGCGACGACAACGCGGAGGTCGTCGGCTGTGGCGCACTGCACGTGATGTGGGAAGACCTGGCGGAAGTGCGCACTCTCGCGGTGAAGCCGGGCCTGAGAGGCGCCGGTGTCGGACACCGGTTGCTGGAGAAGTTGCTTCAGACCGCACGCGAGCTCGGTGTTCGCCGCGTATTCTGCCTGACCTTCGAAGTGGAGTTCTTCGCCAAGCACGGCTTCGTGGAGATCGGTGAGACCCCGGTCGACGCCGATGTCTACGCGGAGCTGCTGCGTTCCTATGACGAGGGGGTGGCGGAGTTCCTCGGTCTCGAACGAGTGAAACCGAACACCCTGGGCAACAGCCGGATGCTTCTGTATCTGTGATCCACATTCTGCCCGGTGACCGGGACGGCGTTCCCTATGTCCGAAACGCGCATGTTTCCGGGTGGGGCGCGCGGTCGGCCTCTCCCGGGGGTTTGTGTTTTCCCCGCAAAAGCGGTTTGCTTTCCGGCGTACTGTTGTAGTGCATATAACAGGGGACGGCGAAACGGCGGACACCGACCACCCGGCCCTCACGTTATCGATGAAAGGAAATCCGGTGGCACAGAAGGTTCAGGTCCTTCTTGTCGATGACCTCGACGGCAGCGAGGCGGACGAGACCGTGACGTTCGCGCTGGACGGCAAGACGTACGAGATCGATCTCACCACTTCCAATGCGGACAAGCTCCGTAGTCTTCTCGAGCCGTACGTCAAGAACGGCCGGCGTGTCACAAGCCGTACCGGCGGACGCGGAAAGTCGCGTGCCGCTTCCACCGGCAGCCAGGACACCGCGCAGATCCGCGCCTGGGCGAAGGCGAACGGCTACGAGGTCAACGATCGCGGCCGAGTCCCCGCGAGCATCCGCGAGGCCTACGAGAAGGCGAACGGCTGACCCTGGGGCCGCGACAGGCCCCGGGGACGCGCGGGCGGCGGTGCGCACACGCGCCGCAGCCGCATCCGGTGGCAGTGCGTCGCCAGCGTGTCCACCAGCCGTACGAGATCGGGGGCGCTCCGGCCCCCCTTCACGGCCGGCGACAGCGTCGGCAGCGAGGCCTCGACCTCGCACCCAGCCCCGGGGGGCCGCAGCCATACGGCGGCCCCCTGCGAACCGGAGCAGCCCGGAGGAAGCGGCCGCGCTCCACGTGCCCCGGCGCCCGGCGGCGGCGCCTCCATCAGCGCGCCCTCGCCCAGGGCCACCAGATCCAGTTCCAGCACCGACGGGCCCCATTCCAGCCACCGCAGTACTCCGGGCAGCTCCTCCGCACTGCCCGCCGCCACCAGCAGCCGCATCCGGTCCCCGCTCACCGCGACCGGGGAGCCGGGCCCCAGATGACGCAGTGCGGCGCGTCCGGCCTCCACGGGCACGTCCAGGACGTCGAAGCGGAGCCCCACGACAAGTCGTACCGGTTCTCCGGGCACCGTCGCCCATCCCAGCTCGTTCTCGTACCAGGACCGCCAGTGCTGCCGGCGCTGCCGGTGCCGGGCCTCGTCACCGGGGCCGGGCGGCCGACGAGGCGACGGAAGGCAGGGCGACGGAAGATGGGGGGACGGAAGAGAAATCGGAGGGAGGCTGTCGGCCATGCCGGGTGCAACCGTCGGGCACGCCCGGAAGTCACGGTGAGTGCCGCGGGGTGTGCCCCAAGTGGCGAATCGGGGGCGCGTGGGAGCAAGGAGGGAGCGCAAGGGTGTTCGCCCGTAGCTGAGGGAAATGGTGCGCGCGGCATGGAGTGTCCGTGCGTGCGGGTAAGACATGCCTAGTGGGAGGGGTCGACGCGCAGGCGGCACCCGGGCAGCCGAGTCTCACGTTCGCCATCGGCGTAGTGGCGACTGGGGTATCTGCCTGGCCTGCGGGAACATCGTCTCGCACCATCGGGTTGGAACGGATGTCGGCAGTCGAGGTCAGGAGGCCAAGGACGGTGTCGGCAGTTGGAATGAGCGGTCCCCGCTTGCGGGACTAAGCTGCGGAAGGACAGGGAGGGGAAGTACCCCCCACTGCCTGACCGCTCTGAGGAGCGATTAACGATGTTCGAGAGGTTCACCGACCGCGCGCGGCGGGTTGTCGTCCTGGCTCAGGAAGAAGCCCGGATGCTCAACCACAACTACATCGGCACCGAGCACATTCTCCTGGGCTTGATCCACGAGGGTGAGGGTGTCGCCGCCAAGGCCCTTGAGAGCCTCGGGATTTCGCTCGAGGCGGTCCGCCAGCAGGTGGAAGAGATCATCGGCCAGGGCCAGCAGGCGCCGTCGGGTCACATTCCCTTCACCCCCCGTGCCAAGAAGGTCCTGGAGCTGTCGCTCCGCGAGGCTCTTCAGCTGGGTCACAACTACATCGGCACGGAGCACATCCTGCTCGGCCTGATCCGCGAGGGCGAGGGCGTCGCCGCCCAGGTCCTGGTGAAGCTGGGCGCCGACCTCAACCGGGTGCGGCAGCAGGTGATCCAGCTGCTGTCCGGTTACCAGGGCAAGGAGACCGCCACGGCCGGCGGGCCTGCCGAGGGCACGCCCTCGACGTCCCTGGTCCTCGACCAGTTCGGCCGGAACCTCACCCAGGCCGCCCGGGAGGGCAAGCTCGACCCGGTCATCGGGCGCGAGAAGGAGATCGAGCGGGTCATGCAGGTGCTGTCCCGCCGGACCAAGAACAACCCGGTGCTGATCGGTGAGCCCGGCGTCGGCAAGACCGCCGTCGTCGAGGGGCTGGCCCAGGCCATCGTCAAGGGCGAGGTGCCCGAGACCCTCAAGGACAAGCACCTCTACACCCTGGACCTCGGTGCCCTGGTCGCCGGCTCCCGTTACCGCGGTGACTTCGAGGAGCGCCTGAAGAAGGTGCTCAAGGAGATCCGCACCCGCGGCGACATCATCCTGTTCATCGACGAGCTGCACACGCTGGTGGGTGCGGGCGCCGCCGAGGGCGCCATCGACGCGGCGAGCATCCTCAAGCCGATGCTGGCCCGCGGCGAGCTGCAGACCATCGGCGCGACCACCCTGGACGAGTACCGCAAGCACCTGGAGAAGGACGCGGCCCTGGAGCGCCGCTTCCAGCCCATCCAGGTCGCCGAGCCGTCCCTGCCGCACACGATCGAGATCCTCAAGGGCCTGCGCGACCGGTACGAGGCGCACCACCGCGTCTCCATCACCGACGAGGCGCTGGTCCAGGCCGCCACGCTGGCCGACCGGTACATCTCGGACCGCTTCCTGCCGGACAAGGCGATCGACCTGATCGACGAGGCCGGCTCCCGGATGCGCATCCGCCGGATGACCGCGCCGCCGGACCTGCGCGAGTTCGACGAGAAGATCGCCTCCGTCCGCCGGGAGAAGGAGTCCGCGATCGACTCGCAGGACTTCGAGAAGGCCGCCGCCCTGCGCGACAAGGAGAAGCAGCTCCTGGCCGCCAAGGCCAAGCGGGAGAAGGAGTGGAAGGCCGGCGACATGGATGTCGTCGCCGAGGTCGACGGCGACCTGATCGCCGAGGTCCTGGCCACGGCCACCGGCATCCCGGTCTTCAAGCTGACCGAGGAGGAGTCCAGCCGCCTGCTGCGGATGGAGGAGGAGCTGCACAAGCGGGTCATCGGCCAGGACGACGCCGTCAAGGCACTGTCCCGGGCGATCCGGCGGACGCGTGCGGGTCTGAAGGACCCCAAGCGCCCCGGTGGCTCGTTCATCTTCGCCGGCCCCTCCGGTGTCGGCAAGACCGAGCTGTCCAAGGCGCTGGCGGAGTTCCTCTTCGGTGACGAGGACGCGCTGATCTCCCTGGACATGTCGGAGTTCAGCGAGAAGCACACCGTCTCCCGCCTCTTCGGCTCGCCCCCCGGCTACGTGGGCTACGAGGAGGGCGGCCAGCTGACGGAGAAGGTGCGCCGCAAGCCGTTCTCGGTCGTCCTGTTCGACGAGGTCGAGAAGGCCCACCCGGACATCTTCAACTCGCTGCTGCAGATCCTGGAGGACGGCCGTCTGACCGACTCCCAGGGCCGGGTGGTGGACTTCAAGAACACGGTCATCATCATGACCACCAACCTCGGCACCCGGGACATCTCCAAGGGCTTCAACCTGGGCTTCGCCGCCCAGGGCGACACCAAGACCAACTACGAGCGGATGAAGAACAAGGTGTCGGACGAGCTCAAGCAGCACTTCCGGCCCGAGTTCCTCAACCGCGTCGACGACGTGGTCGTCTTCCCGCAGCTGACGCAGGAGGACATCCTGCGGATCGTCGACCTGATGATCAGCAAGGTGGACGAGCGCCTGAAGGACCGGGACATGGGCATCGAGCTCTCCCAGTCCGCCAAGGAGCTGCTGGCCAAGAAGGGCTACGACCCCGTCCTGGGCGCCCGGCCGCTGCGCCGGACGATCCAGCGCGAGATCGAGGACGCGCTCTCCGAGAAGATCCTCTTCGGCGAGCTGCGCCCCGGTCACATCGTGGTCGTGGACACCGAGGGCGAGGGAGAGGAGCAGGTCTTCACCTTCCGGGGTGAGGAGAAGTCGGCGCTGCCGGACGTCCCGCCGATCGAGCAGGCGGCCGGCGGAGCCGGGCCGAACCTGAGCAAGGACGTGTAAGGCCCAAGGACGTGTAAGAGGCCGCCGCACCCGGTCTGGACCGTCCGAACCGAAAAGAACCGAGAAAAGGGGCTGCCCCGGGACTTCGAGTCCCGGGGCAGCCCCTTCGTGTGCCTCTGTGCGCCTCGTCGGGCGTGTGCTCCGTCGGGCCGGGTCAGGACAACTGCCCGTCGTAGTCCGGCAGCTTGAAGGTCCTCTCGGCGTGCCCGCCGGACAGGTCGGACGCGCTGTTGCCGATGTTCGCGATGATCGTGTAACCCTGGGACTCGATGGCGGCGCGCTGGGCGGTCTTGTAGTCGGCGACGTCCTTGAACAGGTCGAGCAGGCCGCGGACGTGGAGGCCGTCGACGCGGTAGCCCTCGTGCGTGAGGTTGAACCGCGTCACTTCCTTGAGAATGCCCGGGCGGGCCGTGACGAAGAACAGGGAGACACCGTTCTCCTGGGCGTACTGGGCGGCCTTCAGCACGGGCTTGTTGGCCGGCTGGGGGAAGCTGAAGCCGAAGTCGGTCTCCAGGGTCGTGTTGTCGATGTCGAACACGATGGCCTGCTTCTCGCCCGGCCTGCTGTTCGCGATCCGCTGCCGCAGATAGGGCATGGCCTCGTCCATCACGGCCTGGCAGTCCCGCTGCCAGGTCTCGTAGTCGACCTTCGCCGCCGCGGTCGTGGCGGCGGCCGTGGCCGTCACCGTGGTGCTCGTGGAGGAGGCCGGGGCGCTCGTCGCGGCCTGGGCGCCGGCGGGGACGGCGAACACCGTGGCAGCGACCGTGGCGAGGGCGGTCAGGCGGGCGCGGCGCGTCCACGTGCCTGTGGTCATGGGGGGTCCTCTCGCGTCCGTGACACTGGCTTGTTGTGTACATGATGCTCATGTGCCGGGGCGGCGAGAGGGGAACCAAGAAATTACCAGGAAGTAACTCTGTTGAGACCGGGGCCATATGAGGGCGGTCACAGGAAAAGGGGGGTGAATTCCACCCTTTGGTGACAAGGCGCACAGGAGGTTTGTCCGGTACTAGGGCATTTAGTACGGAGTGGCGATTAACAAATCGGACAATTCGGACGACAGTGCAGTCCGCCATGGGCCCTCTACAGGGCATTTATCCCAAATGGGCCAGTCGTCAAGAGATGTGCACCACTTCCTGCTCTTACTACTTTGTCTCGTAGTAGGGGTGTTTGAGCGCTGATGAACGGCGGGGTTACCAAGGGATCGCCGCCCGGCGAGGACAACCCTCCGGGTGGTCCCCTTGTCCCCCATCCCCAGAGGTTTCGATGTTCCAGCGCGCCACGTTCCGTTCCGCCCGTCCGGCCAAGCTCCGTACTCGTGCCGCCGTCCTGGCCGCCGGTCTGGGAGTCTCGGTCGCCCTGGGTGCGGGTGCGGGAGCGGCGTCCGCCGCCGGGACCACGGCGGCCCCCGCCGCCAACTCCGCCAAGTCGGCCGTCGGCTGGGTCACCCCGGTGAAGAACTACAAGCTCACCGCCGGCTTCAACCAGAACGGCGCCCGCTGGGTGCACAAGCACAGCGGTCAGGACTTCGCCGTGCCGGTCGGCACCCCGGTTCTCGCCGTGAGCGCCGGCACCGTCGTCAAGGCCGGCCCCAACGGCGCCGGTGACGGCCCCGCCTACGGCAACGCCGTCGTCATCAAGCACGCCAACGGGAAGTACTCCCAGTACGCCCATCTCTCCCGCATCGACGTGAGGATCGGTCAGAAGGTCGCCGCCGGCCAGCGCATCGCCCTGTCGGGCAACACCGGCAACTCCACCGGTCCGCACCTGCACTTCGAGATCCGTACGACCCCGAACTACGGCTCCGCGGTCAACCCGCTGGCCTACCTGCGGCTCTGAGGCGCCGCCCGCCCGGCCCGGACCGCCGCACCGTGCCGCCGCCCGCTGGAACCAGCGGGCGGCGGATCCGTGTCAGGGCTTGTGCGCGTCCTGGTGCGCCTGGGTCACCAGATCGATGGCGACCTCGAGGGCGGCCTTGCGCCGTTCCTCGAGGTCGCCTCCGAGGTCCTGCAGGATGAACATCCCGGCGTGCAGCGTGAAGAGGGCGCTGACGCAGCGGACCTGGTCGACCATGTTCGCGTCCGGGTCGACGATGATGTCCTTCAGGCCGCGCATCCGGTTCTTGAAGGTGTCCCCGATGCGCAGTTCCCGGAGCGTGGCCTGGTTCTCCTGCATGAAGCGGAACAGCGGCGCGGCCCCGGCGAGCGCCTGGTCGTAGCGCCGGAGGATCTCCTGCTTGGTCTCCAGCGTGTGCGGCTGCCGCCGGCCCCACTCGATCAGCTCCTCCATCGGCCGCGTGAGGCTCTCGAAGAGGCTGACGAGGATCTCCTCCTTCGTCTTGAAGTGGTAGTACAGGGCCGCCTTGGTGACGCCCAGGCGCTCGGCGATCTCCCGCAGGGAGGTCTTCTCGTAGCCCTGCTCGGCGAAGAGCTCCAGCGCCACGTCCAGGATGCGCTGGCGGGTGTTTCCGCGGCGCTGCTGCTTGGTGCCGTCCATGGTGGGGCCCATCCTCGTACTCCTCGCGCTCACTGAGAACCTACCTGCCGGCCGGCCGCCGAAACTTACTTGACGCCCGGCTAGTAGCGGCTCTATTTTTTCGGAGTGTAGTCAACTTGCCGGTCGGCAAGTAAGCGGCAATCGGATGGGGGAGCACCACAGATGGCGGAGACCGTGACAGCCGGGCCGGACACCGGTCAGGGCGGCACACGACCAAGGAGCGTGCGGGTCGTCCTGCTCGCACTCATGATCGCGATGATGCTCGCGATGCTGGACAACATGATCGTGGGCACCGCGATGCCGACGATCGTCGGTGAGCTCGGGGGGCTTGAGCACCTGTCATGGGTGGTCACCGCCTACACCCTCGCGACCGCCGCGGCCACGCCGCTGTGGGGCAAGCTCGGCGACATGTACGGGCGCAAGGGCGTCTTCCTGACCTCGATCGTGATCTTCCTGATCGGCTCCGGGCTGAGCGGCATGGCGCAGAACATGGGCGAGCTGATCGGCTTCCGCGCCGTCCAGGGCCTGGGCGCCGGCGGCCTGATGGTCGGCGTGATGGCCATCATCGGCGACCTGATCCCGCCCCGTGAGCGCGGCAAGTACCAGGGCATGATGGCCGGCGTCATGGCGCTGGCGATGATCGGCGGTCCGCTGGTCGGCGGCGCGATCACGGACCACTGGGGCTGGCGCTGGGCCTTCTACATCAACCTTCCCCTCGGCGCGGTGGCGCTCGTCGCGCTCAGCGCCGTACTGCACCTGCCGAAGAAGCGGGCGCAGGCGCGGATCGACTACCTGGGCGCCGTGCTGCTGACCGTCGGCATCAGCGCCATCGTGCTCGTCACCACCTGGGGCGGCACGGAGTACGCCTGGACCTCCGCGCGGATCATGGAACTCAGCGCGATCGGCGTCGTCGCGCTCGTCGGGTTCGTGTTCCGGCAGACCAAGGCGGCCGAGCCGATCGTGCCGCTGCACATCTTCCGCAGCCGCAACTTCAGCCTGATGTCGCTGGTCGGCTTCATCACCGGCTTCGTGATGTTCGGCGCGGTGCTCTTCCTGCCGCTCTACCAGCAGGCGGTGCAGGGCGCCTCCGCGACCAACTCCGGTCTGCTGCTCCTGCCGATGCTCGGCGCGATGATGGTCGTGTCGCTGATCGCCGGCCGGATCACCACCAACAGCGGCCGGTACAAGATCTTCCCGATCCTCGGCAGCGCACTGATGATCGCCGGGCTGTACCTGCTGTCCCTGATGGACACCGGCACCACCCGTCTCACCTCCGGCCTGTACATGGCCGTCCTCGGCGCCGGCATGGGCTGTCTGATGCAGATCACCATGCTGGTCGCGCAGAACAGCGTGGAGATGAAGGACATGGGCGTGGCCTCCTCCTCCACCACCCTGTTCCGTACGCTCGGCTCCTCCTTCGGCGTCGCGATCATGGGTGCGCTGTTCAACAGCCGCGTCCAGCACGAGATGGCCGAGCGGGCCGGTGCCCTGGGCTCGAGGATCACCGAGGGGTCCGCGCAGCTGGACGCGGCGAGCCTCGCCAAGCTGCCGGAGCAGGTCCGGGAGGCCTACCAGCACGCGGTGTCCGCCGGTACGCACTCGGCGTTCCTGCTGGGCTCCGTGGTGGCGGTCGTCGCACTCGTCGGCGCGGTGTTCGTCAAGGAGGTCCCGCTGAGGGGGGCGGGGCCGGCGCAGCGGAACCAGGACGGCGGGGCCGGGGCACAGGCGCAGGAGCCCGTGGCGGAGGCCGTCTGACCGCCGGCCGGCGCCACGGCCCGGGGGGCGCCTACCGCTCCTGGAGCAGGGGGCAGCCCCCCGTGTCCGTCGGCGCGCGCTCCGGCAGCCACAGCACGGCGACCGCGCCCTCGGCCGGAACGTGCTCGGGGGCGCCCGCCGGGCGGACGTTGCGGAAGGTCAGCCGGGCGCCGAGGACCCGGGCCTGGCCGGCGGCGATGGTCAGACCAAGGCCGTGGCCGTGCCCGGCGCGGTCCCCGCTGCCGGTGCGGAAGCGGCTCGGGCCCTCGGCGAGCAGCTCCTCGGGAAAGCCCGGCCCGTGGTCGCGCACCCGGACGACCCGGCCCTCCACGGTCACCTCGATCGGCGGCCTGCCGTGCTGGGCGGCGTTGGCGAGCAGGTTGAACAGCACCCGCTCCAGGCGCCGCGGGTCGGTCGTCACCTTCGACTCGTGCACCACGCGCACCTCGACGTCCGGGTCCTTGGCCGCCACCCGCCGGGCGACGAACTCGCCCAGCAGGACGTCCTGCAGCTCGGCCCGCTCGGAGGCGCCGTCGAGCCGGGCCACCTCCAGCACGTCCTCGACCAGGGTGCGCATGGCCCTCGCACGGTCCAGGACCAGCTCCGTCGGCCGGCCGGGCGGCAGCAGCTCGGCCGCCGTCAGCAGCCCGGTCACCGGAGTGCGCAGCTCGTGCGCGATGTCCGCCGTGACCCGGCGCTCCGCCTCCAGCCGCTGCTGCAGGGCGTCCGCCATCGCGTCCACCGCGCGTGCGAGGTCGTCGGTCTCGTCCCGTACGACACCGCCGATGGCATCCCGCACCCGTACGTCCCTCGCGCCCCGGGCGACCTGGTCGGCCGCGGTCGCCGCCTTGCGCAGCCGGCGCGAGAGCCGGCCCCCTATCAGCACTCCCAGCGCGCTGCCGCCGAGCACGACCGCGATGGAGCCGATGACCAGCGCCTGGTCGAGATCGTCGAGCATGTTCGCGCTGCGGTCGGGCACATGCGTACGCAGGGACAGCACATGGCCGTCCGCGACCGGAACGGCCGCCCAGACGAGGGCCGGCCGGCCCTCGGGGTCGCTCACATACGTCGCCTGCCGGCCCCGCTCGGCCATCTTCCGCAGCTCGGGCGGCAGCTTCGGGTCGTCGACCTGGACACCGGGGAAGTTCGGCCGGCCCGACAGCTCGTAGCTCCGCTGGGCGATCCGGACCCGTTCGATGGCCAGGTCGCGCGCGTTGTCGAGCATCGACATCCGCGCGGCGTTGTGCACGACCAGGCTCAGCGCGAGCGCCACCAGCGCGCCGACCAGCGCGATCGCCGCGCTGAGCTTCCACCGCAGCCCCGTGCGGATCCCGGTGCGAACCCCCGTACGCGTTTTCGTGCGCGTTCTCGTGCGCGTTCCCGTGCACTCCGGGTGGTCCGGGAGCAGGCGCCGTGTGATTCCCCGCATGGCCGGCTCCGTTCAGGCTTTCAGCTTGTAGCCGAAGCCGCGGACCGTCTCGATGCGGTTCTGGCCGATCTTCGTGCGCAGGCGCTGCACATGGACGTCGACCACACGGGTGTCGCCGCCCCAGCCGTGGCCCCACACCCGCTTCAGCAGCTTCTCGCGGGACAGAACCGTGCCCGGCGCGGAGGAAAACTCCAGGAGCAGCCGCATCTCCGTGGGGGTGAGCGCCACCGGCCGGCCGGCCCGGCGCACCTCCATTCCCTCCGTGTCGACCTCCAGGTCGCCGAAGGTCAGCACTCCGCCGTCCCCCGCCGCGAGGGCCTGGCCCGGCGCGCCGGCGGCGTGCCCGAAGCGGCGCAGCACCGCGCGGATCCGGGCGACCAGCACGGCTCCGTCGAACGGCTTGGTCACATAGTCGTCGGCCCCCGCCTCCAGGCCCAGGACCACGTCGATCGGGTCGGCACGCGCGGACAGCATGATCACCGGCACCGTCGACTCGTCACGGATGCGGCGGCACAGGCTGACGCCGTCGAGGCCGGGGAGCATGACGTCCAGCAGTGCGATGTCGGGCTGCTGGGCCCGGAACGCCTCCAGTCCCGACAGTCCGTCGGGCATGGCCGTGACCCTGAAGCAGTTCCGCTCCAGGGAGAGCTGTGTGGCCTCACGAATGACGTCGTCGTCCTCGACGAACAGGACGTGGGTCTGCTCTGCCATCCCGTGCTCTCAGTCCTCGTGTGCTTCTTGTCGTGCGGTGCGGTGCGGTCGGACGTGACTCACTGAGTGGACGCACCGGCCGCCGAATGCGTTCACCGGTGAGCCGGGAAGGGGGGCGCCGCCGGAGGCGTTCGCCCGGGGGCGGGACCGCCGCCGTGTCACTTTCCGGAGGCCTCGTCGTACGTGCGGTGCGTGCGGAACTCCTCGGTGAACCGGTCCCCGGAGGACCAGCGATAGGTGATCACGTCCTCGCCGGACGGGCTCGAGAGCCGGTCGCCCTTCGCGTACACCTGCCTGGTCACCACCAGGGCACCGCAGTCGATCTCGGCGTGGACCGGGGGATCCTCGGCCTTGAAGACGTTCTCGTACCCGCCGCCCCGCTCGCGGTAGACGTAGGAGCCCAGGCCCACCGCGTCCTCGCAGGTCAGGACGTTGACGACGAGGTCGTCGGAGGAGCTTTCGGTCAGATCGCCGTACGCCACGTCGACGGGGTACTCATCGGCCGCGCACGGTTTCAGGGCCCGCTTGACCGCGGTCGAGACCTGCGGATCCCGCAGAACGAGCCGGACCGCGTCCACCAGCTCGGTCCAGGCGGTGGGACCGGGGGAGGGCGGGGCGGCGGGATCGGCCATGGCGGAAGGACCGGGGGAGGCCGTGGCGGTGGGACCGGGAGCGGCCGGGGCGGCAGGACGGGAGGAAGCCGGGGCGGCAGGGCGGGAGGAGGGGGCGACGGTGGACCGCACCGCCGGGCCGGCAGGGGCCGGCCCCTCGTCACGGATCCCGGTCCCTCCGGTGCCGCAGGCGGACACCAGCAGGGCAAGGGCGGTGAACACGACCGCCGCCGTGCTCACCGCCCCGACGGTGTCCTGGGACGGGACGCCCCCGGGGGCGGCGTCCCCGCGGGTCAGGCCGCGCACCGCTCCCGCTCCTCACGCTCCGCCGGCGTGCGGGCGTCCGGATCGCGGGCCTGAAGCTCCTCGCGGAGCCGAGCGAGCGCCCGGTGCAGCACGCTCTTGACCGTGCCCGGGGAGATGCCGAGGGCGGTGGCCGTCTCCCGCGTGGACATCTGCTCCCAGTGCCGCAGCACGACGACACGGCGCTGCTTGGGAGCGAGAACCCGCAGGGCGTCCAGCAGGAGCGCGCGGTCGGCGTGCCGCTCGGTGGAGTCCTCGACCGAGGGGTCGGGCAGCTGCTCGGTGGGGACCTCCTCCAGCTTCCGGGAGCGCCACCACTCGGTCCGCGTATTGATCATCACACGGCGCAGATAGGCGTCCGCGAGCCGCTTGTCGGTGATGTCCTCCCAGTGGCCGTACGTCCGCACGAGCGCCGTCTGGAGCAGGTCCTGGGCGTCGCTCGGGTTCGGCACCAGCCGATGCGCACTGCGCAGCAGCGCGTCCTGCCGGGTGCGTACGTACTCCTCGAACTCGAGCACCTCTCCCCGCACCATGTCCAACCGCCTCCCGGTCCCCGTGTCCCGGCGTCGTCCGGCCCGTCCGCCGCCGGTTCTCCTGTCGGTGAGCGGGCGGCTGTGGTCGGCAGCCGCCCGGTGCCTGTCAGGCACGCGACCGAAGGTACGGAGGTGTTGTCACGGCACTGTCCGAAGCAGCCCGCGATCAGCGCTCGACTGGATGTCGGTTGTGTAACAACGGTGGAGGCAAAGCGGGGCGGCGCCCCGGTCGGTCCGTTCGCACCACGGCAGGGGGCCGGGCGGCGTGCGGGAGCGCGGTACGCACACCCGCGACGCCCCCCGAAGGCCCTCGTGCGTCCGTGAGGTGATCGTGCGTCAGGTCACCGGCAGCCGGTACAGCCCGCCCGGCAGCGGTTCCACCAGGCCGTCCGCGACGAGTCCGTCCAGGGCCCGGGCCCGCTGGACCGGCTCGTGCCAGACCCGGTCGAGCACCGCCTGCGGCACCGGTGCGTGGGCCTCGCGCAGGACGGCGAGCAGCTTGCCGCGGACCTGCCGGTCGGTGCCGGCGTACGTCTGTCCCCGGCGCGGCGGTCCCTCGTGCGGGGGCTTGCCCGCGAGCCGCCAGGCGCAGTGCTCGGCGATCGGGCAGCGGGTGCACGCCTCGTTCTTCGCCGTGCACACCAGCGCGCCGAGTTCCATGGAGGCGGCGGCCCAGCGGGCCGCGGTCCGCGCGTCCTCGGGCAGCAGGGCGCGGGCCAGGCGGCGTTCGGCCGCGGTGGTGGCGTTCGGCGGGTACTGCACGCCGGTGACCGCGCGGGCCAGCACCCGGCGGACGTTGGTGTCCAGCACGGCGTGCCGCTGCCCGTAGGCGAAGGACGCCACCGCCGCGGCCGTGTACTCGCCGATGCCCGGCAGGGCGAGGAGCTGCGCGTGCTCGGTGGGGACGTCGCCGCCGTGCCGTTCCGTTATGGCGACCGCGGCGCCGTGCAGACGCAGGGCGCGGCGCGGGTAGCCGAGCCGGCCCCAGGCGCGGACGGCCTCGCCCGGCGCCTCCTTGGCGAGGTCGGCGGGGCGGGGCCAGCGTTCGAGCCACTGCTCGTAGACCGGCAGCACACGGCTGACCGGCGTCTGCTGCAGCATGAACTCGCTGACCATCACGCCCCAGGCGCCGGCGTCGGGGCGTCGCCAGGGCAGGTCGCGTGCGTTGGCGTCGAACCAGCTGATGACCTGGGTGTGCAGAATCCGGCCGAGGGACGAGACGGACGCCTCGGGATCGGCGGGCGTGCCGGTGTCCGCCCGGGCGTCGGTGGCGGGGGCCGGAGTGTCGGAGCTGCTGTGTGGGGGCAGTGTGGGCGCAGTCATGGCACGTCCGATCCTGCCACGTGGGGGTGCACGGCCGTGTGACCCGCGCGAGCCGGTGTCGTCACCAAGCGTGATCGTATGGATACGTAAATCGCAAGAGAGGCCGCTTATAAGGACGTTGCCGGGATGATGATCTGGAAAAGTTGTCGTCACAGCGGCGGGTGGGGCAAGGGACGGCAGCGAACTCTCGTACAGTTTGGACCGTGGGATCTCTGCGCAATCCGGTCGGTCCGCTTCCCGCCTCCATCTACTGGCGTCGGAGGATCGTACTGCTGTCCGCAGTCGCCCTGTTGGCGCTGCTGATCACCTGGCTCCTCAGCCTGGGCGGCGGAGACCGCAAGGACAACAGCGGTAAGTCGGACAGCAAGCACCCCGCACCCTCGACCATCACGCCGGGACCCTCCGGTTCCGGCCCCGCGATCAGTGAACACCCCGGCGGACGCGACGAGTCCGACGACGAGAGCGCCGGCGGGGCGGACTCCGGTGCCGGCGCTCCCGGCGGCACGGGCGGAAGCGGCTCCGGGTCCGGTGGGGCGGCCGGCGGCGACGGTGACGGCGCCAGGGGCGGCGAGAGCGACGGCACCAGGAGCGGCGGCGGTACGGGTCCCGCACTGCCGGCCGGCAGCACACTGCCCAACTGCACCCCGAGCGCGGTGAAGTTGACGCTGCGCAGCGTGCGCAACTCCTACGACCCCGAGGAGAAGCCCGCGCTCGAACTGGTCGCCAGGAACTCCTCCGGCAGCGACTGCAAGATCGATCTCGGGCCGAAGACCGCGGTGGTGACGATCAGTCAGGCCGACAGCGACGACACCTACTGGTCCTCGGCCGACTGCCCGAAGACGGCCGGGAGCCGGCTGTACCGGGTGCCGGCGGGCAGCAGCATCACGTACACCATCACGTGGGACCGCAAGCCGAGCGCCGCGCAGTGCGCGACGCCTCCGGCCGGATCGGCCCGGGCGGGCACCTACCTGGTGGAGGCGAAGGTGCCGGGCTACGACGACAGGCTGCGGACGTCGTTCGTGCTGGAGGCGGCCTGACGGTGCCGCTCCGGCGGCGTCGCTCCGGCGGTGCCGTGCGGACCGGGCACCGGACCGGGCGCGCGGGCCTCGGCACCGGACCTTGCTCCTGATGCGGTCAGGCCGGATGCAGGGCCTCTGACCGGGTCCTGATCCCGCGGGCGACGGCGTGCGGCCGGGCGCGGCATCGGACCGGACCCGGCGCCGAACGCCTGGCCCAAGTGTTCTGCCCGGACGGTCCGCCCGGGCGTCCTGGTGCGGACGCACCGGCCCAGGCGCGCCGCCTCAGGCGTGCCGCCTCAGACGTACCGCTCCAGGATCGACGACTCCGCCAGCCGGGACAGGCCCTCGCGGACGCTGCGCGCCCGCGCCTCGCCCACACCGTCCACCATCTGCAGGTCGTCGACGCTCGCGGCGAGCAGCTTCTGCAGGCCGCCGAAGTGCTCGACCAGGCGGTCGATGATGGCGCGGGGCAGCCGGGGCACCTTGGCCAGCAGACGGAAGCCGCGCGGGGAGACCGCCGCGTCGAGGGACTCGGGGGAGCCGGTGTAGCCGAGGGCCCGGGCCACGGTGGACAGCTCGAGCAGCTCGGCGTGGGAGAGCTTGTCGAGCTCCGCCAGGGCCTCGTCGACCGTGCGGGAGCGCTTGGCGGTGGGCGCGGGGATGTAGTCCCGTACGACCAGTTCGCGCTCGGGCTCCACGCCGGCGATCAGCTCGTCCAGCTGAAGGGCGAGGAGACGGCCGTCGGTGCCCAGCTCCACCACGTACTCGGAGATCTCGGTGGCGATCCGGCGCACCATCTCCAGGCGCTGCGCGACCGAGCAGACGTCCCGGACCGTCACCAGGTCCTCGATCTCCAGCGCGGACAGCGTGCCGGCCACCTCGTCCAGGCGGAGCTTGTAGCGCTCCAGGGTGGCCAGGGCCTGGTTGGCGCGGGAGAGGATCGCCGCGGAGTCCTCCAGGACACGGCGCTGGCCGTCGACGTAGAGGGCGATGAGCCGCATGGACTGCGAGACGGAGATCACGGGGAAGCCGACCTGCTTGCTCACCCGGTCCGCCGTACGGTGCCGGGTGCCCGTCTCCTCGGTGGGGATCGTGGGGTCCGGCACCAGCTGCACGCCCGCCCGGAGGATCTTCGTCAGGTCCGAGGAGATCACGATGCCGCCGTCCAGCTTGCACAGCTCCCGCAGCCGCGTCGCCGTGAAGTCCACGTTCAGGACGAAGCCTCCCGTGCACAGCGCCTCGACGTTCTTGTCGGAGCCGAGCACGATGAGCCCACCGGTGTTGCCGCGGAGCACCCGCTCGAGGCCGTCCCGCAGGGCCGTGCCGGGCGCCACGGCGCTGAGGGAGGCACGCATCAGGGAATCGGTGGAACTCCCGCCGGACTTTCCTGGAACTGCTGCCCGGTCGTTGGCTGCCACTGCTCTCCTCCGGTCGCAGGTACTCAGGCGCTCCCGTATCGCACCTCGGTTCGTACGGACGGGCGGGACCAGGCCAAAGTCTACCGGCGGTCCTCCTGCTCCTGAGGGGTCTCCCGACGACGGGAACGCGGCAGGACCCGCAGCGCTTCCCCGATGTCGGCGACTTCCAGGACCTTCATCCCCGGCGGGATCTTCCCCGGGTCGACCGGCACGAGCGCGTGCGTGAAGCCCAGGCGCTGGGCCTCCGCGAGCCGGCGCTGCACCCCCGTGACCCGCCTGACCTCGCCCGCCAGGCCCACCTCGCCGATCGCGACGAGATTCTTCGGCAGCGGGGTGTCACTCGCGGCCGACGCCAGCGCCAGGGCCACCGCGAGATCCGCGGCCGGCTCGGACAGCTTCACCCCGCCGACCGTCGCCGAGTAGATGTCCCGCTTGCCCAGCGCGCTGATCCGGCCCCGCTGCTCCAGGACGGCCAGCATCATCGAGACCCGGGAGGTCTCCAGGCCCGAGGTCGTACGGCGCGGGGAGGGGATCTGGGAGTCCACGGTGAGCGCCTGCACCTCGGCGACCAGGGGGCGGCGGCCCTCCAGGGCCACGGTCAGGCAGGTGCCGGGCACCGGCTCGTCGCGGCGGGTGAGGAACAGGCCGCTGGGGTCGGGCAGGCCCGTGATGCCCTCGTCGTGCAGCTCGAAGCAGCCGACCTCGTCCGTCGCGCCGTAGCGGTTCTTGACCCCGCGGACCAGGCGCAGGCGCGCGTGCCGGTCGCCCTCGAAGTGCAGCACGACGTCCACCAGGTGCTCCAGCAGACGCGGGCCCGCGATCGCGCCGTCCTTGGTGACATGGCCCACCAGGAGCGTGGACATCCCGCGCTCCTTGGAGGCACGGATCAGCGCCCCCGCCACCTCCCGGACCTGCGCCATGCCGCCGGGTGCGCCGTCGACCTCGGGGGAGGCGACCGTCTGCACCGAGTCGAGGACGAGCAGGGAGGGCTTGACCGCGTCCAGGTGGCCGAGGACGGCGGCCAGGTCGGTCTCGGCGGCCAGATACAGATGGTCGTCGATGGCGCCGATGCGGTCGGCCCGCAGACGGACCTGGCTCGCCGACTCCTCGCCCGTGACGTACAGCGTGCGGTGCTCGGCGCTCGCGGACTTGGCCGCCACGTCCAGCAGCAGCGTGGACTTGCCGACGCCGGGCTCGCCCGCCAGCAGGACGACGGCACCGGGGACCAGCCCGCCGCCGAGGACGCGGTCGAGCTCGGGCACGCCGGTGGAGCGGGCGGTGGCCTGGCGGCCGTCGACCTGGCCGATGGGCAGGGCGGCGGTGGTGACCCGGCCCGGCGCCGTCGTGCGGACCGCGGGGACGCCGTACTCCTCGACCGTGCCCCAGGACTGGCACTCGGGACAGCGGCCGAGCCACTTGGCCGTCTGCCAGCCGCACTCCGTGCAGCGGTAGGACGGGCGATCCTTGGCGGTCTTGGTACGGGCAGCCATGGAGGAAACCGTAGCCGCCGGCACCGACACCGCCGTCCCCCGGGCGGGCGCCCCGCCGGGTCACGGAACGGAAGGTTTTCTTCCCCTTATGAGGGATCGTTTCACCCGTACGAATTAAAAGTGCTCAAGGGACAAGAGCGGACGAACCAGCGCCGCATACGGTCGCACGGGTGATGAGCAGCAGTCCGGACACCAAGCCCCGCACGACCGGTGCGCACCGGACGCACCGGACACACCGCGAAGCGCGCGACCGAGCTGCCGCGCGCACCTTGGCGCAGCAACCGCTCGCGCACTACGAGCCGTACCTCGACGGCCTGTTCACCTACTGCCTGTCCGTGCTCTGCGACCACGACGCGGCCATCGCCGCCCTCGGGGACGCGCTGGTGTCCGCCGAGCGGCGCGGGCAGCGCGCTCCCGGGGCCGCGGACGAGCGCCGGGCCTGGCTGTACGCGCTGGCCCGCTGGGCGTGCCTGCGCGAGCTGGCCGAGACCCGACGGAACAAACAGAACAAACAGAACAAGCAGAAACGTCGAGGCACGCACACCGCGGCGGGCCGCGACGGCACCCGGCACGGGCGCGTGCGGCCCGCGGCTTCGCCGGTCCCGGACGAGGTCCAGCGGGAGAGACGGCGCGAGCTGACTCTTCTCGCCTGGCCGGAGGCCGCCGGCACCACCCCGGAACAGCGCGAGGCCCTGGAGCTCGCCGTACGCCACCGCCTCGCCGTCCACGAGGTCGCCGCCGTCCTGGGCAGAAGCACCGCCGCCACCCGGGAACTCCTCGCCGCGGCCGCCTGCGAGGTGGAACGCACGCGTGCGGCACTCGCCGTCGTCGAGAGCGGGGCCTGCCCGAGCATCTCCCGTCTGACCGGCGACGACCAGGTGGTGCTCAGCGCGACCCTGCGGCGCGAGCTCGTCCGCCATGTCGACGACTGTCCGCGCTGCCGCCGCGCCGCCGGGCGCGCCCTGCCCGGCCGATGGCCCGGCGCCACCGTCACACCCTCCGAGCTGCCCCTTCTCACGGCGCCCCGCGCGGCCCTGTGCACGGCCCTGGCGCACCACCCCCGCGCGCGGGGTGCCGGCCCCCGTTTCGACCGGCGCGGCTTCCCCTTGAGCCCCAAGGACCACGCGGCCCGCAGGGACCGGCTCCGCGCGCGTGCCGTCACGACGACCGTGGTGGCCACCGTGGTGGCCGCCCCCGTGCTGGCCCTGTGGACCGCCTACCGGGACGCCCCCGCCGGCGGCGGCGAGCGCCACGGCGGCCCCTCCGCCACCGCGCGCGAGGCGCACGACCTGGCCGCCCCGGACAGCGGGCCGGCGGGCGGCGGGTACCAGAACACCGGCAATACCGCCCCCGGACCCGTCACCCGCTTCGGCGGGGGCGACGGACCCGATGTCTCCGTGGAGGTCGTCAGCGTCACCGGCACCGGCCACAAGGGCCGCGAGGACGGCCGTCTGACGGTGACCGCCTCCGGCACCGGCGGCACCACACTGATCACGCTCACCGCCTCCGGCCCCGGGCCGGTCCGCTGGTCGGCCTCCACCGGGGCGTCCTGGCTCTACCTGAGCCGCACCTCGGGCATCCTGAGACCCGGGGAGTCCTTGACGATCAGGGTGTACGTCGACCATCTGCGCGAGCCCTCCGGCCCCTGGAGCGCACGCGTGACGATCGCACCCGCAGGCGCGATCGTCACCCTCCACGGGCGCGGTGTCGCGCCCGGCTCCCCGGACCCCGGTCCCACCCCTCCGGCCGGACCGCCCCCGGCTCCCGGCCCGCAGCCCGCCCCGACCCGGTCCGCCCCCGGGAGCCCCACAAGCCCTCCGAGTCCTCCGAGCTCCCCGGCCGATCCGCCGTCGTCCGACCCGGCACCGACCCCGACCGGCTCCGCCCCGCCCGAGCCGGGCGGACACCCTCCGGTCCCCGGGGACGGCGACGTCCCGAGCAGCTTGGGCCCGTCGGACAGCCCTTAGCTCCGGTCCCTCTCCCGAACCGGACCGGCGGACCCCGCGGGCCCCACGGGGTCGGCGGGATGCGGCGCCGGCAGCAGCGGCAGCCCGGAGGCCAGACGCTCCTCGCACAGCTCGACCAGACGGTCGTAGCCGGCCTTGCCCATCAGCTCGGTCAGCTCGGCCCGGTAGGAGACGTACACCGGCTCGCCCGCGCCGTGCGCCGACGTCGCCGAGGTGCACCACCAGTGCAGATCGTGCCCGCCCGGCCCCCAGCCCCTGCGGTCGTACTCGCCGATCGACACCTGCAGCACACGTGTGTCGTCGGGCCGGTCGATCCACTCGAAGGTCCGCCGGATCGGCAGCTGCCAGCACACGTCCGGCTTGGTCTCCAGCGGCTCGCGGCCCTCCCTCAGCGCCAGCAGGTGCAGCGCGCAGCCCATGCCGGCGGGAAAGCCGGGCCGGTTCTGGAAGATGCACGAGCCCTCGAACCGGCGGGTCTGCCGGGAACCCTCCTCGTCCTCCACGACCCAGCCGCCGAAGGTGCCCTCGGCATGGTTCTGCCAGATGTCCGGCGTGAGCCTCGTCACATGCTCGGCCACCCGCTTCTCGTCGTCCTCGTCGGAGAAGTGGGCTCCCAGCGTGCAGCACCCGTCGTCCGCGCGGCCCGCCTGGATGCCCTGGCAGCCCCTGCCGAAGATGCAGTTCCACCGCGAGGTCAGCCAGGTCAGATCACAGCGGAAGACCTGCTCGTCGTCCGCCGGGTCCGGGAACTCCACCCAGGCACGCGCGAAGTCGAGCCCCTTCTCGTCGGGCTCGCCGGGGTCCGAATCCCGCTGCATCGGCTTCACCGCTTCCCTCCGGTTCGCCGGATTCGTCGACTCCGCCGATTTATCGGTCTTCGTCTTTTTCGTCTTTGGCACCCGTCCAGGGTAAGTCGCCGGCCGTCACGGCCGGGGCCGCCCCGGCCGGGGCCATACGGGCCCAACGCGCCCCGGCCCGCAGTAGCGTTCCGGGTATGAGACTCGGTGTCCTCGACGTGGGTTCGAACACGGTGCATCTGCTGGTGGTCGACGCGCATCCCGGCGCCCGCCCGCAGCCCGCGCACTCGCACAAGGCGGAGCTGCGCCTTGCCCAACTCCTCGACAAGGAGGGCGAGATCGGCCCCGACGGCGTCGACGGACTCATCGAGGTGATCCACGAGGCACTGCGGGCCGCCGAGGACAAGGGCGTCGAGGACCTGCTGCCGTTCGCGACCTCCGCCGTGCGCGAGGCCGGCAACGCCGACGACGTCCTGGCACGGGTACGGAGCGAGACCGGCGTCGAACTCCAGGTGCTCAGCGGCGTGGAGGAGGCCCGTCTCACCTTCCTCGCCGCCCGCCGCTGGTACGGCTGGTCGGCGGGGCGGCTGCTGGTCCTGGACATCGGCGGCGGCTCGCTGGAGATCGCCTACGGCATCGACGAGGAACCCGACGCGGCCGTGTCCCTGCCGCTCGGCGCGGGCCGGCTCACCGCCGCCTGGCTGCCCGGCGACCCGCCCGACCCGGAGGACGTCAGGGCGCTGCGCCGCCATGTGCGCGCCGAGATCGCGCGGGTGGTCGGCGAGTTCAGCCGGTTCGGCGCCCCCGACCACGTCGTCGCCACCTCGAAGACGTTCAAGCAGCTCGCCCGCCTGGCCGGCACCGTCCGCTCCGGCGAGGGCCCGTACGTCCAGCGCGAGCTGAGGCGCGAGTCCCTGGAGGCGTGGGTGCCCAGGCTCTCCGCCATGACGAACGACGAGCGCGCCGGGCTCCCCGGCGTCTCCGACGGCCGGGCGGGCCAGATCCTGGCCGGCGCGCTGGTCGCCGAGGGCGCGATGGACCTGTTCAAGGTGGAGTGCCTGGAGATATGCCCGTGGGCCCTGCGGGAGGGCGTGATCCTGCGGCACCTCGATCACATGAGTCCGGCGGGGACGCGCGGGGAGAACGGGTCCGCGGCACCCCGCGGCCTTTGTGCCCGGACACGGCCCGCCACGGAGGTCCCGCGCACGCGCCCATGACGAACACCACAACGGCCGACGGGCCCCCGCGTCACCCGACCGCACCCCGTAACCTGTCCCTCGTGGTGGAATCCGTTCGTGTCCCGGATGTGAAGGTCGCCCTGTCGACGGCCTCCGTCTATCCGGAGTCGACGGCGACGGCCTTCGAGATCGCCGCGCGCCTCGGATACGACGGGGTCGAGGTCATGGTGTGGAACGACCCCGTCAGTCAGGACATCGAGGCGCTGCGCAGGCTCAGCGACTACCACGGGATCCCGGTCCTCGCCGTGCACGCCCCCTGCCTGCTGATCACGCAGCGGGTGTGGTCCACCGACCCCTGGACCAAGCTCCAGCGCGCGAGGAGGGCCGCCGAGAAGCTCGGCGCGAGCACGGTCGTGGTCCACCCGCCGTTCCGCTGGCAGCGCCAGTACGCCCGTGACTTCGTCTCCGGCATCTGGCGCATGGCGGACGAGACGGATGTGCGGTTCGCCGTGGAGAACATGTACCCCTGGCGCTACCGCGAACGCGAGATGCTCGCCTACGCCCCCGACTGGGACGTCACCAAGGAGGACTACCGCCACTTCACGATCGACCTCAGCCACGCGGCGACGGCCCGCACCGACGCCCTGCAGATGGTCGACCGCATGGGCGATCGGCTCGGACATGTGCACCTCGCCGACGGCAGGGGCTCGGCGAAGGACGAGCACCTGGTGCCCGGCCGCGGCTCCCAGCCCTGCGCCGAGGTGCTGGAACGTCTCGCCACATCCGGCTTCGACGGTCATGTCGTCCTCGAGGTCAACACCCGCCGGGCCATGTCCAGCGCCGAGCGCGAGTCCGATCTCGCCGAGGCCCTGGCCTTCACCCGGCTGCATCTGGCCTCACCGGTGCGGGTGCCCGGGCGATGACCGGCGCTCCCGTCCGGCGTCGCGGCCGTCCCCGCCGTGAGGAGGCCGCCGACACCCGTGACCTCATCCTGACCGCGGCCCGCGAGGAGTTCTCCGAGCACGGCTACGAGAAGACCTCCGTCCGGGGCATCGCCAAGGCCGCCGGGGTCGACTCGGCCCTGGTGCACCACTACTTCGGCACCAAGGAGCAGGTGTTCGAGGCGGCGGTCGAGGTCATCTTCGCCCCCGCCCTGAACGCCTCGAAGGTGGTCACCGACGCACCGCCGGACGACGTGGGCGAACGGCTGACCCGGTTCTTCTTCGGCGTCTGGGAGAACCCGGCCGCCCGCACGCCCCTGCTGGCGGTCGTCCGCTCCGCGCTGACCAACGAGACCGCGGCCGCCGTCCTCCGCCGGCTGATCGCCTCCCAGCTGCTGCGCCGCATTGCCGACCGGATCGACCTGCCCGACGCGGAGCTGCGCGCCGAGCTCGCCGCCGCCCAGCTGTTGGGGTGCGCGATCCTGCGGTATGTGATCAAGCTGGAGCCGCTGGCGTCGGCGGACCCGGAGCAGGTCATCGCGCGGCTGGCACCGGTCGTGCACGGCCATCTCACGGGCGCCTGAGCACCACCGCAGGACACGTCCCCTGCCCCGCCCGCACCGCCACCCGCACCACGTGTCCCGTATGACGGACAGCGCGTCCCGATCCCTGGAAGACCGGCGTAGGCTCGACTGAGTCAGTACTCTGCCGGGAACGCCCGGCGTCCCGGCGGAACGTCCCGAAGGAGCGAGCGACGATGCCCGAGCTGAGGTCCCGCACAGTCACCCACGGCCGCAACATGGCGGGCGCCCGCGCCCTGATGCGCGCCTCCGGTGTACCCGGTGCGGACATCGGCCGGAAGCCGATCGTCGCGGTCGCCAACAGCTTCACCGAGTTCGTGCCCGGCCACACCCACCTCCAGCCGGTCGGCCGGATCGTCAGCGAGGCGGTCCGGGAGGCGGGCGGCATCCCGCGCGAGTTCAACACCATCGCCGTCGACGACGGCATCGCGATGGGCCACGGCGGCATGCTGTACTCGCTGCCCTCCCGCGACCTGATCGCGGACAGCGTCGAGTACATGGTGGAGGCGCACTGCGCCGACGCCCTGATCTGCATCTCCAACTGCGACAAGATCACCCCGGGCATGCTGATGGCCGCCCTGCGGCTGAACATCCCGACGGTCTTCGTCTCCGGCGGTCCGATGGAGTCCGGCCGGACCACCCTGGTCGACGGCACGGTCCGCACCCTCGACCTGGTCGACGCGATCGCCGACGCCGTGAACGACAAGGTCTCCGACGAGGACATCCTCCGCATCGAGGAGAACGCCTGCCCGACCTGCGGCTCCTGTTCCGGCATGTTCACCGCCAACTCGATGAACTGCCTGACCGAGGCGATCGGCCTCGCCCTGCCCGGCAACGGCTCGGTCCTGGCCACCCACACGGCCCGCCGCGCGCTGTACGAGAACGCGGCCCGCACGGTGATGGACCTCACCCGCCGCTACTACGAGCAGGACGACGAGTCCGTCCTGCCGCGCAGCATCGCCACCGCCGCGGCCTTCGAGAACGCGATGGCCCTGGACATCGCGATGGGCGGCTCGACCAACACGATCCTGCACCTGCTGGCCGCCGCCCAGGAGGCCGGTGTCCCCTTCGGCCTGGAGGAGATCGACCAGGTCTCCCGCCGGGTGCCGTGCCTGGCGAAGGTCGCCCCGAACGTCGCCAAGGACCGCACGTACTACATGGAGGACGTGCACCGCGCCGGCGGCATCCCCGCCCTGCTCGGCGAGCTGCACCGCGCCGGCCTGCTGAACGAGGACGTGCACGCGGTCCACAGCCCCTCCCTCGAGGACTGGCTCAAGACCTGGGACCTGCGCGGCGGCTCCCCGTCCCCCGAGGCGGTCGAGCTGTGGCACGCGGCCCCCGGCTGCCGGCGCTCGGCGGAGGCCTTCTCCCAGTCCGAACGCTGGGAGACCCTGGACACCGACCCGGAGAACGGCTGCATCCGCTCCGTCGAGCACGCCTACTCCAAGGACGGCGGCCTGGCGGTCCTCAAGGGCAACCTGGCCGTGGACGGCTGCGTGGTGAAGACCGCGGGCGTCGACGAGTCCATCTGGACCTTCGAGGGCCCGGCGGTCGTCTGCGAGTCGCAGGAGGAGGCCGTCGAGAAGATCCTCACCCAGCAGGTCAAGGAGGGCGACGTCGTCGTCATCCGCTACGAGGGTCCCAAGGGCGGCCCCGGTATGCAGGAGATGCTCTACCCGACCTCGTACCTGAAGGGCCGCGGCCTGGGCAAGGTCTGCGCCCTGGTCACCGACGGCCGCTTCTCCGGCGGCACCTCGGGCCTGTCCATCGGCCACGCCTCCCCGGAGGCGGCCTCCGGCGGCACCATCGCGCTCGTCGAGGACGGCGACCGCATCCGCATCGACATCCCGAACCGCAGCATCGAGCTGCTCGTCGACGACGAGGAGCTGGCCCGCCGCGAGAAGGCGCTGAACGGCGTGTACGCCCCGAAGAACCGCGACCGCAAGGTCTCGGCGGCACTCCGCGCCTACGCCGCGATGGCCACCAGCGCGGACAAGGGCGCCGTCCGGGACATCTCGAAACTGGGCTGAGCCGGGCCGGTCCCCCGGCTCCGGTGCGGGGCCGCTTCCTCGGGAGGCGGCCCCGCACCGTGCCTGTCACGCCTTACGCGTCTCTCACGTCTCACGTCCGCCGGTCCACCGCGTCCGCCTCTGGACGCCTGCCGGGCCGTTCAGGACGTCTGCCGGACCGTCAGGACGTCTGCCAGGCCGCGGGATCGTTTCCGTCGACGGCGAACACGGTGCCGTCGGGGGCACCGGCACAGACACGGCCGCCGGCGAGCACCGGCGGGGCCAGCGTGCCCGCGACCCGGTCCGAACCGGCGCCGAGCCGCGGCTGTGTCTGCCCGACGAGCCGGCCCGTACGGGCGTCGGCGGCGAGCAGCCGCCCGTCCGCGGCGACGAGGTACACATGGCGGCCGTCGGACACGGGTGCCGACCCGCGGCTCACGGCCGTCTCGAGAAGCCACAGCCGCCTGCCCGCGGCCGTGTCGACGGCTTCCAGCGCACCGCCGAACGCCAGCAGATGGACGACGTCCCCCCGCACCTCGGCCTGCGGGGCCTGGCGCGGGACGGGCAGCGTCACCCGTCGCACCTCTCCGGACCCGGAGAAGTACCGGACGACCGCCCTCGCGTCCCCGGTGGTCCTGTCGAGATCGAGGAAGAAGACGGACCCGTCCCGGGCGCCCACGGGACTCAGCACGCCGCTCAGCTCCGCCCGCCAGCGGACGGCGCCGGTGCGGGGATCCACGGCGGTGATCCACGTGCTCGTCCCGTTGGCGGACGTACTCGTCGCATACGCCAGCGGATCCCCGGTGAACGAGGCGAGGGACGGCAGGGAGGAGCCCGGAAGCCGCCTGCTCCACCGTGTCCCGCCCGAGGCGCTGTCCACGCCGGTGACCGTCCCGTCGGCACGGGCCAGCAGAAGCGTGTCGCCCGCGAACCTCCACCCGCCTTGTGCGGGAACGTCCCGCCGCGCACGCGTCCGGCCCGAGGAGGGGTCGAGCGCCTCCAGGTGCTGCCCGTCCGCCGTGGCCACATGCACCAGACCGCCGGACAGAACCGGCGCGAGCATGCCGGCCCCGTCGACGGAGCGCCGCCACCGCACGGCGCCGTCGGAGGGGTCGAGGGCGAAGACCACACCGGGCTGCGCGCAGAACAAGGTGCCGGTGCCATGGGTGCACTGCGGCGCGACCGGTTTCCCGGACACCGGCTTCGTCTCCCACGCCCCGGCGGGGTGGACCCGGGAAAGGGTGCCCCCGGACGCGGGCCGGTCGTCCGCGAGCGTCATGACCGTGATCAGGGAGCCGGCCATGAGCAGGCCGAGCGCACCGGCGACCAGGGCCGTCCGCGTGCGGAAGCGTCTTCGGCGCGCACGCTTCTCCTGCCCGGGGTCCGGTCCGGTCTCCGGTCCGGCGTCCGGCTCGGGCTTCTGCTCCGTGTCCGATCCGGGCTTCTGCTCCGTGCCCGGCTCGGACCGCGGTATGTCCGGCGCGTCACCGGTCCGCGGCACCGATATGAACGCCTGCGTGTCGTACGAGGCCGCCGTCGCGCGCAGTTCCCGCACCAGCTCGTTGGGCGTGGGCCGGTCCTCGGGATTCTTGGCCAGACAGCGCCGCACGAGCGGTGCCAGGTCCTCCGGTACACCCGTCAGATCGGGTTCGTCGTGCACGACCTGGTAGGCGATGACATACGGGCTGTCGGAGTCGAACGGCCCGCGCCCGGTCGCCGCGTGCACCAGCACGGACCCGAGCGCAAAGACGTCGGCCGCCGGACCGACCTCCCGGGGCCGGCGGAACTGCTCGGGCGCCATGAAGGGCGGCGTACCGATCAACTTGCCGGTCTCGGTGCGCAGTTCGCTGTCCTTCGGCCGGGAGATGCCGAAGTCGATCACCTTTGGCCCGTCCTCGGCGAGCAGCACATTGCTCGGCTTGAGGTCCCGGTGGACGACGCCCGCCCGGTGGATGTCGCGCAGCGCCTCGGCGAGACCGGCCATCAGGCGGCGCAGCTGGGCCGCGGGCATGGGTCCGTTCCGCTTCACATGATCGGACAGCGTGGGCCCGGGAATGAACAGGGTGGCCATCCAGGGGCGTTCGGCATCCGGATCGGCATCGACGACGGGCGCGGTGAACGCACCGCTCACCCTGCGGGCCGCCGCCACCTCCTGCCGGAACCGCCCCCTGAACTCCGGGTCCTGGGCGAACTGGGCGTGCACGATCTTCACCGCGAGCTTCAGTCCCGAGGCGCTGCGGGCCAGGTGCACCACGCCCATGCCACCGGAGCCCAGACGTGACTCCAGACGGTAGTGGCCGATGTACTCCGGAAGTTCCTCTTCCGCGCCCGCTCCGATGTTGTGCTGTGGCGCCATGGACCATCCCCGTGCTGTTCGTTCGCGCGCGCGACGGATGCACGGAGCCTAGTCGATGACTCGAACAGGACCGGTGCGGCGTGCTGGTGGGGACACGCGGTGCACGCCTGCGTTCTGCGGCGTACGTCCGTGTTTTATGGTGCGTACGAGGGGAATGATCGTGATCCCATGAAGATCATGGGGTTGAAGACGGGGGGAGGTTTCTCATGTCTGTCGACCGTACTGAGAAGCGCGCCGAGGAGCGCACCGAGAAGGTCGGCGGCGAAGCGGCGGAGGCCGTCGCGACCGCGGCGTCCGCGACGTCCGCGAGGTACTACCCGGTGGCGCCGGGTGTCCGCCTCAACGTCCGCAGCGGTCCCGGAACCGGCTACGGCATCGTCCGGGTGCTGCCCCTGGGCGCCCAGGTTCCGATCTTCTGCCAGACGACGGGCACGACGGTGTCGGGCTACTACGGCACGTCGAAGATCTGGGACAACATCGGCAACGGTGAATACGTCTCCGACGCGTACGTGTACACCGGCACCGACGGCTACGTCGCCTCTCGCTGCAGCTGATCCCGGACGGAGCCCGCGGGCGTCCGGGACGCCATAATCGAGCCGTGAGCGACGACAACGGCACCCCGGACACCCCCGCGGGCTCCACGGCGGCCTCCGACGGGCCCCAGCCCGAGCCCCTTCGTTTCTTCGGCACCACCTGGGTGAACCACGACGGCGGCTACACCCTCCGCCGCATCGGCGTCTCCCTCGGCTCGCTCGCCGCGGCCGTGGCCTCCTGCCTCGTGCTCCGCTTCGCCTACCAGGGCCTCCAGCTCGCCGACTCGGGCTCCTTCGTCACGGGCCTGATCGTCGTGATGTTCGCGGTGTGCAGCGCGCTCGCCTTCGGCCACACCTGGGAGGGCTTCAGCAAGCGCCCCGACCCCGACCGCCAGGCCGCCCTGCGGGGCCTGCTCACCATCGGATTCGTCGGCTCCCTCTGCGCCTACTTCCTCCGCTCCCTCACCGAGGCCCCCGGCGAGAAACTGCACCGCGAGGAGTACCGGCGCGCCCGCGAGCAGTACGAGCGCCGTATCGCCCGCCGTTCGGGCAACCCGGCGAAGCGCCGCCGCTCCTGACCGTACGCACTCCCTCACCTTCGCCCTCCCCGCTCTCTCCTCGCTCCCTCCCACTCCTTCCTTCGGCTTCCTCGGCTTTCCGGCCCTCGGCGCGGAGCTGCCTTTCCCGGCACGGGCGACCTTTCCCCGTTTCCCTCGGCACGGTTCCTCGGCACGGTTCCTCGGCATGGGTCCTCGCCACGGGGCGTCCCCGCATTCCCTTTCACGATTTCACGATCCCGCACGCCCCTTGACGGCTCCTTCGTCACGCGCATTAATCATCACATGATGAATATCGACTCCGATCCCCCCGACCCGCGCACGCCTGCCGTCCGCGCCGAGGCCCTCACCGTCGTCCGGGGCTCGCGCACCGTCCTGCACGGCCTCGACTTCACCGTCCCGCGCGGCCGGATCACCGGCCTGCTCGGCCCCTCCGGCTGCGGCAAGTCCACCCTCATGCGCGCGATCGTCGGCACCCAGGCCAAGGTCAGCGGCACCCTGGAGATCCTCGGCCGCCCCGCCGGCCACGCCACCCTCCGCAACCGCGTCGGCTACGTCACCCAGGCCCCCTCCGTCTACGACGACCTGACGGTCCGCCAGAACCTCGAATACTTCGCCGCCGTCCTCGACCCGGGCCGCGCTGCGGCCGAACGCCGCCGGGAGCACGTCAGCCGCGCCATCGCCGACGTCGACCTCACCAGCCACGCCGACGCCCTCGCCGGCAACCTCTCCGGTGGCCAGCGCAGCCGCGTCTCCCTCGCCGTCGCCCTCCTCGGCGCCCCCGAACTGCTGGTCCTCGACGAACCGACCGTCGGCCTCGACCCCGTCCTGCGCCGCGACCTGTGGAACCTCTTCCACGACATCGCCGCCACCCGCGGCGCCACCCTCCTCGTCTCCTCCCACGTCATGGACGAGGCCGAGCGCTGCCACCACCTCCTCCTCATGCGCGAGGGCCGGATCCTCGCCGACGACACCCCGGAAGCACTCCGCTCCCGCACCGGTGCCGACACCGTCGAGGCGGCCTTCCTGCACCTGGTCGACGAGGCGGCCGCCGCGGGCCGCGCCAAGGAGACAGCACGATGAGCACCACCACCGCACCGGCGATACCCCCCGCCCCCCGGGCCCTGAGCGCCGCCCGCACCACTGCCACCGCCGCCCGGGTCCTGCGCCAGCTCCGCCACGACCCCCGCACCATCGCCCTGATGCTGCTGGTCCCCTGCCTGATGCTGGTCCTGCTGCGCTACGTCTTCGACGGCAGCCCGCGCACCTTCGACACCATCGGCGCCGCGCTCCTCGGCATCTTCCCGCTGATCACCATGTTCCTGGTGACCTCCATCGCCACCCTGCGCGAGCGCACCTCCGGGACCCTCGAACGCCTTCTCGCCATGCCCCTCGGCAAGGGCGACCTCATCGCCGGCTACGCCCTCGCCTTCGGCGCCCTCGCGATCGTCCAGTCCGTCCTGGCCACGGGACTCTCCCTGTGGCTTCTCGACCTGGACGTCATCGGCTCGCCCTGGCTGCTCCTGCTGGTCGCCCTGCTCGACGCCCTGCTCGGCACCGCGCTCGGTCTCTTCGTCTCCGCCTTCGCCGCCTCCGAGTTCCAGGCGGTCCAGTTCATGCCGGCGGTGATCTTTCCCCAGCTCCTTCTCTGCGGTTTGTTCACCCCTCGCGCCGACATGCATCCCGTCCTGGAGGCGATCTCCGACGTCCTCCCCATGTCCTACGCGGTCGACGCCATGAACGAGGTCCTGCGCCACACCGAGGTGACGGCCACCTTCGTCCGCGACGTACTGATCGTGGCCGGCTGCGCCCTGCTGGTCCTCGGTCTGGGAGCGGCCACCCTCCGGCGGCGTACGGCATAGCTCACGGCACAGCCCGCACGACCCGCGCGAAAGGAACCCGCACGGAAGGAGGCCGTACGGAAGGAAGCCGCACGGAAGGAGGCCGTACGGAAGGAGCTGTCCGAAAGGAACCCGTGCGGAAGGAAGCGTCCGCCAGCCGGACAATCCGCCCGCACCCCGTCCTGCCGGTGCGAGGATGAACGCATGAGCCAGAAAGTCGCAGTCCTTGGCACCGGCAAGATCGGTGAAGCCCTGCTCAGCGGAATGATCCGAGGCGGCTGGCCCCCCGCCGACCTGCTGGTCACCGCCCGCCGCCCGGAACGGGCCGAAGAACTCCGCGTCCGCTACGGAGTCACCCCGGTCACCAACCCGGAAGCAGCCAAGATCGCCGACACTCTGATCCTCACGGTCAAGCCCCAGGACATGGGCACCCTCCTCGACGAACTGGCTCCGCACGTCCCCGCCGACCGCCTGGTCATCAGCGGCGCGGCGGGGATCCCCATCTCCTTCTTCGAGGAGCGCCTGGCCCCCGGCACCCCGGTCGTCCGTGTCATGACGAACACGCCCGCCCTCGTCGACCAGGCCATGTCCGTCATCTCCGCCGGCACCCACGCCACCGCCGAGCACCTCGCCCACGCCGAGGAGATCTTCGGTGCCGTCGGCAAGACCCTGCGCGTCCCCGAGGCCCAGCAGGACGCCTGCACCGCCCTGTCCGGCTCGGGCCCGGCCTACTTCTTCTACCTGGTCGAGGCCATGACCGACGCCGGTATCCTCCTCGGCCTGCCCCGCGACAAGGCCCACGACCTGATCGTCCAGTCCGCGATCGGTGCCGCCGTGATGCTCCGCGACAGCGGGGAGCACCCCGTGAAGCTGCGCGAGAACGTCACCTCCCCGGCCGGCACCACCATCAACGCCATCCGCGAACTGGAGAACCACGGCGTACGGGCCGCCTTCATCGCCGCCCTGGAAGCCGCCCGCGACCGCAGCCGCGAACTCGCCTCCGGCAAGAAGGACTGACAAGAAGGCCTGACAAGAAGGCCTGCCCCGCGCCGCGACCGGGCGGGCTCACCGCGTCGCCGCGACGACCTCCTCCGTCGTCACCACTCGCGCGAACCCGCCCCCGTGCAGCGTCACCGCCGACGCCTGCGCCAGCTCCTCCGCCGTACGCCGCCAGCCGAACGGCCCCACCAGATCGAACGTGTGTGTGGCATCCAGCGGCATGACCACGTCGTACCCGAGATTCCCGCCCATCCGCGCGGTCGTCTCCACGCACATGTTCGTCTGGATCCCCACCACCACGATCTGCCCGATCCCGGCCTCCGTCAGCCACGCCCCCAGATCCGGCGTGCCGAGGAACGCCGAGTTCACCGTCTTCGTCACCAGCAGCTCCGGCCCGCTGCCCTTGCCCCGCCGCTGCTCCACATAGTCCTTCAGCTCATTGCCGGCGTACCCGGTCCGCAGTGGCGACCCCTCCTCCAGCGAGTCGTGCCGCACGAACACCACCGGCCGCCCCGTCGCCTGCCATACGTCGATGAGCGCGGCGATGTTGTCATCCGCCGCCGGATTGTTCCGCTGCCCCCAGAAGTCGGCCTCCTCGAAGCCCTTTTGCACATCCACGACTACCAGCGCTGCGTTCTCTGCGATTTCCATGCTTCGATCCTGCTCCCGGACCGACCCCCGTCCCAGAGAGACATAAGTCATCGATCGATGGTTTACTGCCACCATGGCCCAGGTCCGCACCACCACCGCACCCGACCCCTACCGCGTCGCCCTGCTCGCCTTCCCCGGCATCCGCGCCTTCGACGTCACCGTCATCACCGAGGTCTGGGGCACCGACCGCACCGACCGCGGCGCCCCCGCCTTCGAACTGCGCCGCACCGGCGTCGACAAGACCCCCGTCCCCCTGCGCGGCGGCCTCGCCCTCCACCCCGACCGCACCCTGACCTGGCTCGACCGCGCCGACCTCGTCGTCGTCCCCGGCCTCGACGACCTCGGCCCCGCCTCCGAACCCGTCCTCCAGGCCCTCCGCCGCGCCCACACCCGCGGCACCACCCTCGCCGCCCTCTGCGGCGGCGCCTTCACTCTCGCCCAGGCCGGCCTCCTCGACGGCCGCCGCGCCATCACCCACTGGCGCCTCGCCGACGAACTGCGCGCCCGTCACCCCCGGGTCACCGTCGTCCCCGACGCCCTGTTCATCGAGGACGACAACATCTGGACCTCCGCCGGCACGGCCGCCGGCATCGACCTCTGCCTCCACCTCGTCCGCCGTACCCACGGCGCCGAAGCCGCCGCCACCATCGCCCGCTCGATGGTCACCGCCCCGTTCCGCACCGGCACCCAGGCCCAGTTCATAGAACGCCCCACACCCCGCACCGACCGCGACGCCGACACCCTCGCCGCCGTACGTGAACACGCCCTGCGCCACCTGCACGAACCCCTCACCGTCGCCGACCTGGCCGCCCGTGCCTGCATGTCCCCCCGTACCTTCACCCGCCACTTCACCGCCGAGACCGGCACCACCCCCCTCCGGTGGCTCCTCGACCAGCGCATCGCCGCCGCCCAGAAACTCCTCGAACGCACCGACCTCCCCATGCCCGAGGTCGCCCGTCGCGCCGGCTTCGGCAGCGAGGTCACGATGCGCCAGCACTTCGCATCGCGCCTCGCCACCAGCCCCCGCGCCTACCGCGCCGCCTTCAAGGGCGCTTCCTCCAACGCCGGCAGCAGCCCGATCGCCCGATAGGCCGCGTCGACCGTCGGCCGCGCCATCTTCCTGGCCCTTTCCGCACCCGCCCGCAGCACCGCGTCCACATACGCGGGATCCGCGCACAGCTCCCTGTGCCGCGCCTGGACCGGCCTGAGGACCTCGATCACGGCTTCCGCGGTGTCCTTCTTCAGGGCGCCGTACGACGCATAGGCACCGCACAGGTCCTCCGGGTCACCGCCCCTGCAGGCGGCCAGGATCTCCAGGAGGTTCGCGACCCCCGGCCGTTCTTCCCTGTCGTAGACGACGTCCCGCCCGCTGTCGGTCACCGCCCGCATGATCTTCTTCCGCACGGTCTCCGGCTCGTCCAGCAGATAGACGATGCCCGGCCCGGAGTCGTCCGACTTCCCCATCTTCGACGTCGGCTCCTGGAGGTTCATCACCCGCGCCGCCACCTTCGGACGGGTCGCCTTCGGCACCACGAACGTGTGCCCGTAGCGCTGGTTGAACCGCACGGCCAGATCACGGGTCAGTTCCACGTGCTGCGCCTGGTCGTCCCCGACCGGCACCTCGTCCGCGCCGTACGCCAGGATGTCCGCCGCCATCAGCACCGGATACGTCAGCAGCGACAGCCGCACACTCCCGCCCCGCCGCTGTTCGCGCGCCGCCTTCTCCTTGTACTGGATCATCCGACGCATCTCGCCGTCGGTCGCCACGCACTCCAGCAGGTACGACAGCCGGGTGTGCTCGTCCACATGGCTCTGTACGAACACGGTGCACCGCTCCGGGTCGAGCCCCGCCGCCAGCAGCAGCGTCGCCGCCTGCCGGGTGAGTCTGCGCACACGCGCGGGGTCGTGGTCCACGGTCAGCGCATGCAGGTCGACGATGCAGAACAGCGCCTCCGACCGATGCTGGTCCACCTCGACCCACCGCCGCAGAGCGCCCAGGTAGTTGCCCAGCGTCAGGTGGCCGGTCGGCTTGATCCCGCTGAAGACCCGTGTCATCTCCCCTGCCTCTCCTGGTCGAGGCCACCACCCCGGGCCGGCTGCTCCTCGGATCCCTGGGGGAGAGACGGGAACGGCCGCCGAGGCGGCGGCCGTTGCAAGCACACGTGAGGACGGCCGCCGTCAGGCGGCCCACCACAGCTGGGTGCACGTATGCGACGTCATGTCCACGAGGGTACGCCCTCGGGGTGGCTTTTGTCCGGGAGTTGACATGGCCCGCCCGGATCCGTAAGGTGCTCCGAGCTGTCCGACGTGAGAGCTGACGTCAGTCGGTCCCCGGACAGCCTTTCCGCAGTACCGCCCTTTAACGCGACTCGATGGCAGTCGTGCTTATTGGTGTGCGTATTTGCGGAAATGAGGAATCCGCGTTCAGAGGAACGCAGCCCCCGATTCGCTCGGGAGCAGGGAATCCGCTAAAGTCTCACTCGCCGGAGCGGCCGAATGGCCGTGAAGGCAAACCCCGCTGACCGGGGATCAGGTCGGTAAGAAGATCTGATAGAGTCGGAAACACCGAAGGGAAGCGCCC